>JAFLCH010000001.1:0-35563 GCA_017303775.1 Anaerolineae bacterium
GAAGTGCTCTGGTCGGCAATGGTTTGCCGAACGGCTGTTACTGCTTGATCGAGCGGTTGGAAGGCGGCGAGTGATGAATAGAGGCGTGCCGCTATGAGGAGGTGGAGCGAGGCCGACAACGGGGCGGTGTTGGCAATGACCGCAGATACGCCTGCGCGGAGAAGGGATTGTGCCGCGAGTGTGGCAATGGTGGGAGAGGGGTTTTCGAGGAAAAGTGAAACCAAGCGGGGCGTACCCGAATGCCCGATTTCAGCGGCGATTTGATGAAAGTCGATCGGGCGAGAACCTGAAGCGAGGCCGTCGTCTTCAAAGACGAGCTGGACTGAAGCGGTTTGCTGGTCGAAGTGCGTGTGGGCAGCAACGTGAATGATGTGATTGTCCGCAGTCCGCAGAAGGCGACGGAGTTGATGCCAAGTGGGTGGCTTGAGAGGCGTGAAAGCGATGCCGGTTTGGGATGGGATGTTGAGCGGTTTGAGCGGCGGGTAATTGGGAGGGGAGGGGTGGATTACGAGTATGTTTAAGTTCTGCGTGATGGGTACGAGGGGACGTGGTTGTAGGCCGGTGAATGACCTGATCAGGGATGTGCGGCGGGAGAGGGCGAGGTGATTGCCTTCGTGGTCGCACAGTAATTCCCACGGGATGTGGTGTAGATGCGGTGTGTTGTCTAGATGCAGTTGAAGGATTAGCCCTTGATCCGGTTGGCTGAGAGTTTGATTGTAGGCGGTTAGTATATCGGGGTGGTGAGCGATGAGAAAGTCGAAGATGCGCTGACCGGTTTGCCGTAAGGCATGGCGGAGGGTAGGCGGTTGATTGGCGTCCGGGGGTATGAAACGAGATTGGCGCAATTCTGCCGCCGTAAAAGGGAATGCTGCGACCCCTGTGGCGTTGTGGTTAGGGGTTCGCAGCTCAACAGCAGCCTGTTCGTCTGACAACTGGCGGACGAAAAGATCAAAGGTGTGATGTTGGAAGTGTGAAAGTGCAGGTTTTGTGACCAATTACACTTTTTCGGCTTGTCCTCGCTCTACCTGATAACGGAGATAGGCATCCATGAATTCGTTCAGACGACCGTCCAGAACCGCACCCGTGTTGCCGGTTTCATAATCGGTGCGATGATCTTTGACCATCTGATAGGGATGCAGGACGTAAGAGCGAATTTGATTACCCCAACCCGCGTCAACGTTTTCACCTTTTAGGGACGCAAGCTGGGCTTCTTGCTTTTGACGTTCCATTTCGAAGAGGCGTGCTTTCAAGATTTGAGTGGCTCGTTCGCGGTTTTGCTTCTGGCTGCGTTCGTTCTGGCACTGGACGACAATACCGGTTGGTATATGGGTGATGCGAACGGCGGTGTCGTTCTTCTGGACATTTTGCCCACCGGCACCACCGGCACGATAGGTATCGACTTTGAGATCCTTTTCGCTGATTTCGATGTCGATGTCCCCTTGAATATCCGGCCAAAGCTCGGCTTTGGCGAACGAGGTGTGGCGGCGGTTGGCGGCGTCGAAGGGACTGAGGCGAACGAGGCGATGGACACCCTGTTCACTCTGGAGGTAGCCGTAAGCGTACTCGCCTTTGATGCTCATCATGACGGATTTGATGCCGGCTTCTTCACCATCACTGCGTTCGATGACTTCAACTTTGTAGCCATTTTGCTCGGCCCAGCGCATGTACATGCGTTCGAGCATAAGCGCCCAATCCTGCGCTTCCGTCCCACCTGCACCGGCGTGAATGGAGAAAATGGCATTTTCGTTGTCGTAGGGGCCAGAGAGCAGGGCTTGCAGTTCCATGCGCTGGACGAGTTCGGAAAGGCTGTTGGTTTCGGTGGTAAGATCATTGAGCAGGGAGTCGTCACCGAGTTGAGCGAGTTCCAAGGCATCATTGATGCGACTTGAAAGAGACTGCCAGCGTTCAACTTCTGCTTTGAGGCGGGCAATTTCCTGCATTACTTTTTGGGCGGCGTCGGAATTATTCCAGAAATCATCGACGGCGGCTTCTTCTTCTAGCCCAGCGATTTGTTCGGCTTTACCTGTGATGGCGAGGCGCTCCATCAGCCCATCAATACGAATTTTCATGCTCTTCAACAGGCTGATTAATTGTTCCATCTAATTTGTACCAAATCCTCCCTAACAGCGGTTTGGTTCCGCCTTAATTGTCTTCGAATAGGCTGTTGACAAAGTTGTCGGGATCGAAGAAGACCAGATTGGTGACGCCTTCTCCGAGACCGATGTAGTGAACGGGCAGTTTGAGTTCGTTGAAGATTGAAAAGACCATGCCACCTTTGGCTGTGCCGTCAAGTTTGGTGACGATGACACCGGTGATGTTGACTAATTCGCGGAACTTTTTGGCCTGTTCGAGTGCGTTTTGGCCGGTGGTGCCATCCAACACTAACCAGACTTCGTGGGGGGCGTCCGGGACTACTTTGGCGGAAATCGCACGGATTTTGGCGAGTTCTTCCATGAGATTGAAGTTGGTGTGGAGGCGACCGGCTGTGTCGACAATGAGCACATCACAACCACGCGCTTTGGCAGCGGTGGTGGCATCGAACACGACGGAGGCAGGGTCTGAGCCGGGTTTGTTGGCGATGACCGGCACACCGATGCGACTGCCCCATGTTTGAAGCTGTTCGATGGCGGCGGCACGGAAGGTATCACCGGCGGCAAGCATGACTTTACGCCCGTTGTTGTTGAGGCGGTTAGCGATTTTGGCGATTGAAGTTGTTTTGCCCGAACCATTGACACCAACAATTAAGATGATGGATAGGGGACGACCACTGATGTTTGGGACGGGCGGTTCGGTGAGCAGTGAGCGGAGAACTTCTTTAAGCGCCTTGTTGAGCTGCTCGGTATTGGTAATGCCTTCACGCCGAACTTTGGCCTTTAATTCGGATAGAACATGTTGAGTGGTTGGAACCCCCAAATCTGCTTGAATCAGCAGGGCTTCCATGTCATCCCACGTGTCGTCATCGATGTTGGAACTGCCCAACATTTGTGAGATGCGCCCGAAGAATGACTGCCGTGTTTTTGAAAGGCCTGTGCGAAAAATGCTCAAGGGACTTTGTGCTCCCAGATGTATATGATTGCAATGATTTTTATGGATGCAAGACAATACGAAATATGACCGTGAAAGTATACAACACGCTGCGCTATAATTAAAGCCTCAGGGGGAGATATGACCGAAGAGAAACGATTGACACATGTTGATGAAACCGGGCGGGCGCGCATGGTGGACGTGGGAGGGAAGCCCGACAGCGAGCGCGTGGCGGTGGCCGAAGGTTATGTGTTTATGCAAGCGGAAACGCTGAAGCTGATCCGAGATGGGGCGCTCAAAAAAGGAGATGTGCTGACGACGGCACGTCTAGCGGGTATTATGGGGGCAAAGCGCACTTCTGAACTGATTCCGTTGTGCCACCCGATTCCGCTGACGCATCTGGAAATTGAGCTTGCGCTTGATGAAACAGAGCATAAGGTTATCATCCGAGCGAGCGCGCGAACGATTGGAAAGACGGGTGTAGAGATGGAAGCACTGACGGCGGTTACAACGGCGGCACTCACTATTTATGATATGGCGAAGGCTGTTGACCGAGGGATGCGTATCGGAGACATCCGGTTATTGGAAAAGCGCGGCGGGCAACACGGTGATTATGTAGCAGAGGGCATGTGATGCAGATTAAGGTTTTGCTGTTTGCGACTCTGAAGGATCTGGCGGGTAACAACCGACTGACATTGACGCTGCCGGATGGTGTGATGACCGTGAGCGATGCGCGACAGGCATTGATCCGCCAATTTCCACATATGAAGGCGCACGCGGAGGCGGCAATCGCGGCGGTGAACGAGGAATTTGCAGGCGCGACAGATGTGGTGAAGGATGGTGATGAGGTGGCGTTCTTCCCTCCGGTAAGCGGCGGAAGCGGGACCTATCCTGAAGTATTCTTGCTGGCCGATGAGCCTATTCAGACGGATGATTTGATTAAACAGATCACTGTAAAGGCGACTGGCGCAGTATGTGTTTTCAGCGGGATGGTGCGCGGGGAAACGCAACAGGACGGGATACGCCAAGAGACGCAGCATCTGGAATATGAAGCTTATGAGCCGATGGCGCTGCGGAAGATGGAACAAGTGGCGGCTGAAATCCGTGAGCGGTGGCCGCTGGTGCAAGGGATCGCGATTGTTCAGCGAGTAGGTAAACTGGATGTAGGGGACAATACAATTTTGATCGCATGTTCGTCGGGGCATCGTGATCAGGGATGTTTTGAGGCAGCACGGTACGGGATTGACCGGCTGAAGGAGATTGTGCCGGTTTGGAAGAAAGAAGTGCGACCTAATGGGGAAGCGTGGGTGGAAGGGTATTATATGCCGACAAGCGCTGACCGACAGGATGGGTTGGACCAAGAATCCGTGACTGATCAAGCGTGAAACTGTTTTATTTGTCAGAGAAATTTTATTGTTGAGGAGCCGTTTATGACGCGACGAGTAGTGGTGACTGGCCTAGGGATGGTGACGCCTCTGGGACATACTGTTGAAGAGACATGGGCCAATATCACCGCCGGAAAAAGCGGCATTGGGCCGATCACGCTGTTTGACCCGACGAATTACCTCGTCAAGATCGCGGCAGAGGTGAAGAACTGGGATGCGACACAGTATATGCCAGCAAAAGAGGTGCGGCGACGTGACCGATACCAACACTTTTGCATTGCAGCAGCAAAAGAAGCGATGCAGCAATCCGGGCTGGAGGTCAATGATGGCAACCGGCGACGGATTGGCAGCATTATCGGGTCTTCGGTGGGTGGGGTAGGGAGCTATTACGAGCAAGCTGATTTGCTGTTTGAAACTAAAGACCCGCGCCGCATCACTCCATTCGGGATTCCGATGTTGATGGCAAACGGTGGGAGTGATCTGGTCAGCATCGAGTACGGGGTTACCGGACCATCGGCGACGCCGACGTCGGCCTGTGCGACGGGCGCAGACTGCATCGGGCATGCATTTGATTTGATCCGATGGGGGCGGTTGGATGCTGCGTTGGCAGGATGTGGTGATGCGCCGATTATCCCGATTGGTATCGCAGCATTTGACCGAGTGGGCGCGTGTTCACGGGAGAATGACCAACCGGAGCGGGCAATGCGACCGTTTGATAAGACCCGACCGGGCTTGGTGTTTAGTGAAGGCGCCGGTGTGATTGTGATGGAAGCGTTGGAATTTGCTGAGGCACGCGGGGCGATTATTCTGGCGGAACTTGTGGGATTCGCGTCAACTTCGGACGCGTTCCATGTCACAGCTCCACAACCTGATGGCTTCGGGGCGAGCGAAGCGATTTCTCTGGCACTAGACGACGCTCAGTTGGTGCCAGAGGACATTCATTACATCAACGCGCATGGAACCGGTACTTCGCTGAATGATGTGATGGAAACGCGGGCGGTGAAGCGGGTATTTGGTGAACAGGCTTATAAAGTTCCGTTGAGTTCGACGAAGAGTATGACGGGACATGGGATGGGGGCTACAGCCGCTACGGAGGCGATTTTCTCGATTCTTGCGATTCGGGATCAACTTGTGCCACCGACGATTAATCTGCACGAAGCTGACCCAGATTGCGATTTAGATTATGTGCCGAATGTGGCGCGGGAGATGTCGGTTAGCTGTGTGATGAGCAACTCCTTCGGGTTTGGTGGTCATAATGTGTCGTTGATTTTCAAGGCATTTAAGTCGTAAAGAGCGTTGGGCAGGATTGTTGGAGCTGATGACTGATATAGGAACCTTACAAAGCAGCTTAGAACTGGCTTTTCATGATGAGGATCTGTTGCTGCAAGCACTGACGCATCGATCGTTTCATAATGAGCATGGAACGACTGATGTTGGTGATAATGAGCGGTTGGAATTCCTCGGTGATGCGGTTTTGGATTTCATGGTTGGTGATATGTTATTCCGGCGTTACCCGGATATGCCGGAAGGTGATCTGACGCGACTGCGTGCTGCATTGGTACGGACGGAGTCGCTGGCGCGGGTGGCGCAGGAGATGTCGTTGGGAGTCCATCTGCGTATGGGTAGGGGCGAGGAAGGCACGGGGGGGCGAGAGCGGCAGACAAATTTGTGCGCTGCACTGGAGGCGGTGGTAGGGGCGTTGTATCTTGATCAGGGGGTCGAGGCGGTGCGTGTGTTCATTGCCCCCCGATTAGATGCGCTGCTGCAAGAGATTTTGAAAGAGTCGCTTGACCGTGATGCGCGTAGTTCGCTGCAAGAATGGAGCCAAGCTGAGCTTAATCTGACACCTGTGTATCGTACTGTGTCTTCCAGTGGGCCTGATCATGAGAAAGAGTTTGTGGTGGAAGTGATGATCGGAGAGCAGGTGGCCGGACAAGGAACCGGACGCAGTAAGCAGGCTGGAGCACAGGCTGCTGCACGTGATGCACTGCGACGAGTGAACAACGGGGAGTTCTCAGTTTGATGACTCCCCGTATTTCCTGCGATTTTACCCCTGAATAAAAGCTTCGATTACGACCATACGGTGATCTGAGGCCTGCGAGTTGACGGTGTTGGCTCCGATGGGAACCAATGAACGCCGCCAAAGCCAGAGATAATCCAATTGAACACGCGGTACGCCTGTGCGCCACAGTGTGGCGGATAGTTCCGATGGGAGACCTGTGCCAGCAAAGGGGTCAACAAAACCGGCTGCTCGCATCTGATCGGCGAGGGGGGAGTCGGGGATATTGTTAAATGTACCGCCGATGAGTAATCGTCCCAAGTTGCCATCCGGATATTGATTAGCAAGGATGGCAAAGATTTCGTTTATCTGGCGTTGTTGATCCTGCTCTTGTTGTTCTACGGTTCGGCCGTCCCCGACATCCAAGAGGTATTCAAGGCGAGTGTTGTAAATGTTAATTACCCCTTCGTCCGGTTGGATGCGGACGCGTTGGAGACCGGTTTGACTGCCTGAACTGGTTAGCTGTGTGCCATCTGACTCTATGATGAGCACACGGGATAAAACTGCTAAACCTTGCAAGCCTTCGTTGGTGGGGAAGAAGCGCACATCCATGCCCAAACGCCGCGCTAGCCATAAGGCTTGATCTACACCGTAGCTCGTCATTCGTCCGACTTCTACCTGTTGGAGCAGTACGACATCCGCGCCACTCTGTTGAATGGTGCGGGCGATGGCTTCCATGTCAAAGTGATAGAACTCATTGAAACCGGCATGGATATTGTAGGTGCCGATGCGAATACTGTTGACGGGGTTTTGTTCGGTACTTAAGAGCAGGTTAATTTGGGGCGGACGTACTGCTACGGCTACGCCTATACTGGCTAGGGCTACAGCGGCAATGCCCAGAATACTTTGCCACGACGTACCTGTCGTCCATGGTATGCGTCGCTGGGTTTGAATAACCGGGAGCGCAGCAAAAAACACCGCCAAAAGCAGAACCCCAAGGCCGAAGCCACGAAAGGCGCGCAGAAATGGCGGGATGTACGGGTTGAGAAAGGCGAGATCGCCAGTGAGATTCTGGACATAACCGTATTCGTAGGTGAAGTTGTCGGCAGCGGTGAGTAAGACAAAGATGATGACGGAAACCAGAAGCCAGATCGCGGTAAACTGTCGTTCTTTTTCGGCACGAGGGCGAACCAACCACCACCAGAGCATACTTACGGTAAATTGAGCGATTACAAGTGAAGCTCCGGCTAGTATACCTTGAAAACGGGTTCCAAAGACGATGAGCAGGGCCATGAGCAGCATCCACAGCCAACCGCGAGCATTACGGTCAAACAAGCCAACAAAGTAGGTGGCTTGATTGCGTACCCAAGGAATGATGGGCAGGAGCGTGGCTAGGGTGATGAAAGGTGCGAAGCTGGTATAGTCGACTGACGCCCGCCCCGCGACTGCGTTGGGAAGTGAAAGGAGCGAGAGTTCGAGAAACAGGAGTGCCCCGAGACCGACGCCACCCCATAATGGGATTAGGCCGCGATCCGGATTGACAGCGCTTTGTTCGGTAGCTTTTTGCCGGGTTTGAACGACGAGTGTGATTAACGCGATTATGACCAAGACGGCTGATACTGTAATCTGGGTGTCTAGATAGGCTGTGGACAGCGTTGGGTCGAGTGTATTGCCTACCGCGCGCAAGATTTGGTCTGCCGCAATGCCGAAAACAAACATATAGGGAAGGATTTGCGCCCGGTGGCGCACAATCATAGCGATGTAGAGCAGACCACCGCCAAAAACAAGGGCAGCAGCAGTGACCGGTGTAACAACTGTCGAGGCCAGCATGAGAACACGCCCTACCGCAACCAGCAGAACACCAACAAGAGATAACCAACTTAAACGCCCCAGTATGATTGTTAGAAGCGGGATGGCAAGCATGTAGATTACGAAGCTGAATTCGTTGGTGACCGTTTCGGCATCGACTATGCCCGGTATCGAAGCCGGAATGAGCGCAGGATCTAAGCTGAGTACAATCGAAGCACTGCCTGCTCTGCTGTAGAGGGAGGCAATTAAGAAGCGGGCGGCGCCGATAAACAGCATGCCGACCAAAGCCGCTTCTAGCAAATAAAGATGTTGTAAGCGTAAACGCAGGCGGTTACGCATGTTCACTCCTCAGGTAATATTGCTTTGAACCTGTTCATACTAAAGATTCAGGTTTGATATGAACAGGATAATGTTCTAGATGCCAAAGAGGTATTCTAGCCTAATTCAGCCTGTCTTCACAAATAGACAGAAAGGTTTTATATACAGGGGAAAACTAGGATCGGATCGCGCTGGCGCCAGCGGCCTGATTGAAAAACGTGTTGAGTATGTTATCCTTCTTCGCATTCGCTTGGGATGACTGTGACGTGTGGGTCCGGCAGCATCTCTTTAGGAGGAGGCAAAACTCATGGAACGAGCCAACACCATTTTATCTGGTGGAACTGTCGTCACCATGAATCAGCAGTTTGATATTGTCCGAGATGGAGCAGTGGTGATTTCCGGCAATAAAATCACTGCTGTTGGTGAGCGGGCGGCTATATTGAGCCAATATGAGGCTGATGAGATTGTTGATTGCAGCGGGCAGTATATCTTACCCGGATTGGTGAACGCACATACTCATGTGCCGATGACGCTCCTGCGGGGGCTGGCAGATGATTTGCGGCTCGATGTGTGGCTGATGGGCTACTGCATGCCAACTGAGCGGGAATTCGTAACCCCGGAGTTTTGCCAAT
Organism: Anaerolineae bacterium; assembly: GCA_017303775.1. Taxonomy (GTDB): domain Bacteria; phylum Chloroflexota; class Anaerolineae; order Aggregatilineales; family Phototrophicaceae; genus CFX2. The sequence continues at coordinate 9,168 of JAFLCH010000001.1, forward strand.
TGGGAACAGGGTTGGCTTGTGCGGAAATGATCCGCAGCGGCATCACATCGTTTGCGGACATGTATTATTTTGAAAAAGATGTCGCTCAGGCAACTGCATCTGCGGGGATGCGAGGGGTGCTGGGCGAGACGATATTAAAATTCCCCGCTCCTGACGCTGAGACTTATGAGCATAGTCTGGCGTATGCGGTGGAGTTTATCAAGGAATGGAAGGGGCACCCCCTTATTACACCGGCACTTGCACCGCATGCTCCTTATTCAACGACACAAGATATGCTGCGCGAATGTGTCAATGTGGCACTGGAGCATGATGTGCCGGTGCTGATTCACATCGCGGAGACTAAGCTAGAGCAGGATGACAGTGTGGCTATTCATGGTCAGACGGTTGTCCCATGGGTGGAAGAAACGGGATTGTTCAAAGCGAAGGTTCTCGCTGCGCATTGTGTACACATCAACCAAGGCGAGATGAGAATATTACGAGAGCACAAAACTACAGTTGCTCACTGCCCTACGAGTAATTTGAAATTGGCGGCCGGGATTGCGCCTGTTGCACAGATGTTGAATGAGCGGCTGACGGTAGGGATCGGGACTGATGGGCCAGCCAGCAACAATGATCTCGATATGATTGAGGAAGTCCGGTTGGCGGCGATATTGGCGAAAACGGCTGCTAACGATCCGACTGCCGTACCCGCACGTCAGGCGCTCCTGATGGCGACTCGAATGGGCGCAAAAGCTTTGTTTATGGATGATGTTGGCAGCCTCGAAAGTGGCAAGCTGGCTGATGTGATTACGATTGATGCAGGGCCAGTGCACAATATGCCGCAGTTTGACCGTGACCCTAATGCTATTTATTCGCGAATTGTTTACGCAAGCAAAAGCAGCGATGTTCGTCACGTGATTTGCAACGGAGATTGGTTGATGCGGGATCGCAATCTGCTGACGATTGATGAGGCGGCCTTGCTACAGGCTGCGGCTGAGTATGCAGTGAAGGTGGACGGCTTCCTTGCCGTGCGCGAAAAGGATATTTTGAGGAAGTTACTGGCAATTGGTGGACTAGAGCAGGGCGAGAGCTTTGAGGTGCAGGTCAAAGCGATTCTGAAGGATGAGCACGATTTGGAAAATTTGCTCCAGCACAGCGATGTTGAGATCGTCAAATCGGTGCACTATCGACAATACGACACCTACTTTTTGTTTGATGATCCGGCAGCGGGACGTGTACGTTACCGTGAAGATGATATGTTGGATGAACAGGGAAATGTAAAGTCGGTTCGTAGCCGATTGACTTATACCACGACGACAAAGGAACGCGACTTTCATTCGGCGGTAGTATTATCACGATCTCGCTTTATTTCAAAGGCTGACCGCCCACTACGGTTTTATAGAGAGTACTTCCAACCACACCAAGAACGGGAACTGCAGAAAGATCGTCGCCGGTGGCACATTTTGTACCAAGGCGTGTTGTTCTATGTCAATCTAGACCGGGTGATTAAGCCTGATTTGAACGAGGTGTTTGTTGAGATCAAGAGCCGAACATGGTCACTTTCTGACGCTGAGAATAAGGCAGACCGGATCAAGCGGATGCTCGATTTCATTGGTATCGGCGAGACGCAAATCATCCGTATGGAATATCTAGAGTTCCATAAAATGCACAGCTAAGTTCACTGAGAGCGAGCAGGAAGGTTTAATTAATGGGCGTTGAAGAAGCCTTCCTGCGCCGCTGGAAACAGTTATCGCAGATCGCAAACTTGTGCTTTAAGGGTAAAGGCCGACCACAACGGGTGCAGCGTTTCATGGCATTGATCTTGTGGAGCAGGGCATGGTCAATCCGCATTGACCAATCGGTTCGCATTTCTCGAACATCTCCCTCATAGGGCGCAAATTTGCTAAATTCGCGGCGCTGCGAGAGCCAAAGATAAATATCGGCACAAGCTACACAATACTCAATGCTTTCCAGTTCAATGGTATCGGTGATCATTTTGGGCGCGACAGGGGGCAATGGCAATGCTTTGTCTGTGAGGATGTGCCGCGCACATTGATACCAGTATTCACGCGTGTTTTGGCGCGTGGGTGCATTGACAAGTTTTAAGGCTGCTTCTAAGCCTAGCAGACTGACTTCCCGGTCAGTCAACATGCTTGCGAGTTCGATACGCTCGGTCATGTCGGCTGTTTCGATAGCACCGCGCAGGGCATCGGGAATGGATTGCAGTGATGCCCATTGGGTGAGTTTGCTAGCGAGACTGCCGGGGATTAGTTCGAGATCTTCGACTGTGGGGGCTACGCGAGCATGTGTGAGCATGTCTGGCGGTTCGTCAAAGAGACGGCGGATTAACTTTAGATCCCGCTTACTGATGGCACCAACTTCACCAACGATAGAAAGGCCAAAGCGCCCAGCCCTGCCGCCGATTTGTTGAACTTCGGCGGGGGTTAGAACGCGCACATTGCGCCCATCAAACTTTTCGATTTCGTAGAAACAAACGTAGTCCGCAGGGAGATTCAGGCCCATTCCTACAGCGTCAGTCGCGATACATATTTCAGTTTCACCGTTAGCGAAGCGATCTGCTTGTTTTCTGCGTACTTCGGGCGGAAGGTTGCCGTAGACTACAGAGACTGTTCGTTTGAGTTTTTCGAGTTCGGTTTTGAGGTGGAGGACTGTCTGACGTGAAAAGGCGACCAAGATGGTACGTGGGGGCAGTTCGTGCAGCGGCCAACTGTGCTCGGCAATTTTGATGGGGGTGAGGCGTTGGTGTTCAACGATCTCGATCGGTATGGCAGCGGCAGCGGCCATTTGTTGAATGAGGCTGCGAACTGTTTCGGGGCCGATTACGTGAATATCGGGCGCTTCGGCCTCCATTAGGGCGCGAGTCCATGCCCAACCACGATCTGCATCAGCAAGCATTTGGGCTTCGTCAATCACTACGCAGCGACCACTGGCGGCAGGGTTAAACATCTCTACTGTAGCGGCAGTGATGGAAGCGTCGGCAACCGGGATATGTTCTTCTCCGGTGAGTAGGTTACAGAACACGCCACGTACATTAAGGCGGTCAAATATTTCAAAGGCTAGCAAGCGCAGAGGGGCGAGATACCAACCACTACCCGCTTCGGCAAGTGCTTCCAAGGCTGCATGTGTTTTGCCACTGTTGGGAGGGCCGACATGCAGATAGATGCGCTGATCCGCGCGGCCCTCGTGCCGCCAAGTGGGAAAGGCTGCGACTAACCTCGCTCTGAGGGATGCGCGGCGTTCTCGTTCTGCGCGGCGTTCTTCCTCAAGTTGTGATTGGTTGGTAAGACGTTCAAGCTCCCGCTCCGCATTGGCGGAGACACGCTTTATTTCGACGAGTTCGTGAAACTCACGATAAGTATCCGGTAATTCCAAACGACCTCTAATTTGCCCCCAGTGTGGATCATCCCTGCGAATTCCTAGGCGTTGAAGACGCCGCCGGACTGTGGCGTAATTGGCATCAATCACTAGCGCGATGTCGTGCAACCGAACTGGTTCGAAAGCTGTGATATGCTCGGCATATTCCGGATTGTCGAAGGCCGCTTCTACGGCATCGGCGGGTAATCTAAGGCGTCCCTCAGGATCTTCGAAGGCTAGAATACGATCTTCATTAATGGCTTTTTCCAGTGTTGGTTGGCGGACACCGATTCGTTGGGCAGCACTTGAAATTGTGTAGGTTCGCGCAATGACTTTCATACGGGCCATTTTGCCATCTCGCGCATCGGGTCGTAGAACCGCACCGCATTTTTCGAGTAATGACTCCCAAGAACTGCGGATTGTTTGGGTGGCTGCTTCACGGGCCAGTTGAGAGTCGGACTCTGCTAAGCGTACCCATGTGATGGAACGACTATGACGGCCATTATTCGAGATTTGAAACTGCTTTAGATCGGGAAATCCGAGTATGGTGTTGACGGCTTGACCGCCAAACATCTCGATCAATTCGGAGAGAGTCGCAGTGTTCCCCGGTTTTTGAGAAAGGTGATTGTGAATACTCTGCCGGATTGGCGCCAGACGATAGAGGGAAGCGGCATGTTTCATGCTGCGACTGCTGAGCTTTAGGGGATCGTAGATAAATTCATCAAATTTTTCGATGAACTGCTGTTGAATCAATTCGCCGATGATTGACGGATTGGGTAGTTGTTGTTGCAGCGTGGTGGTGAGTGAGAACCCATTATTCGTAGATAGATAGTCGAGCAGGTTTTGGGCTGCTACTGCATCCGAGGTGCTGGATAATTGTTGAGCACGTTCTTGTTCACGTTGAATGACCGGAGGTAATACAAAATCATCTTCCGGGGTTAGATCCGGGAAATACGGGCGCATCCATGCGCGGCGGTTCATCAATTCTTGTTGAGTGAGGCGTGAAGTATCGTACCACCACTCTCCGTCACGACTGATATTGTCTTGAAGCAGTGAGTTGTTAATTCCTCGATCCAATCGAACACGCTGACAAAGGATGTCATAACGGATGCATGCTTCGGGAATGCGAACAATAATATCGCGAATCAATTCTGGAGTGGGTTCAAGTCGTGTCATTTTGAGTCATTGTGATGTTGTCAGCCGGAATAGGATAGAACTGATCCGGCTTAAAGGATAATGTTGCAAAATAGTCTTCGGTTGTTTCTTGTCTTCGAATTAAGCTCACTGTGCCGTCTGGTTTGAGCAGAAGTTCTTTTGGGCGAAGACGTCCATTATAGTTGAAACCCATCGCATGACCATGCGCTCCCGTGTCATGAATGATGATTAAATCTCCTACAATGGTTGCTGGTATTTGACGCTGGATAGCGAATTTATCATTGTTTTCGCAGAGAGAGCCTACTATATCTACACATTCTTGTTCATCTGCTTCTGTTTTTTCGAAGACTTCAATATGATGATATGCACCGTACATAGCGGGGCGCATGAGAGATGACATGGATGCATCAACACCAACATACTGGCGGTAGGTGTTTTTACGGTTGATGACTGTTGTGACCAAGACTCCACTCGGGCCGGTTATATAACGACCGCTTTCAAGATATAAGCGTGGTTCAAACCCATTTGTTTGGCAGAAGGTGTGTAATTGTTCTGTGATTGCGTCAGCCATAGACTTTAGGTCTAGCGGGAAATCTTCAGGATGGTAAGGTATTCCTAGCCCTCCACCCATGTTGATGAATTCCAATTTAATACCTAGATCGCTCGATAGTTCCTGTGCTATTTCGAGGAGCATTTCCACAGTCTGAACCATATAGTTGTGGTTGCGTTCGTTGGAGATGATCATTGTGTGCAAGCCAAAACGGCTTATACCTGCTTCATGAGCAGCCCGATATGCGACTTCTATTTGATGATGGGTAATGCCGAATTTTGATTCGATCGGCTGCCCAATTATGCTGTTCCCAACCCTACGATCTCCCGGATTGTAGCGAAAACTTATCAGATCCGGTTTGTGGGGCAATCTGTTCAACATCGATAAATCATCAAGGTTAAGGATACACCCCCCATCCGCAAAGGCGACTTCAAGTTCGGCAGAACTTGTGTTGTTGGATGTAAACATGATGTCAGAACTAGCGGCGCCTGATTGCCTCGCTAGATGTAGTTCGGGGATCGAACTACAATCAAAACCGCAACCCATTTCAGAGATCAAGCTGAGTATGGAAGGATTTGGGAGTGCTTTGACGGCAAAGTACTCTTTGAAGTCGGTTACATTCGAGAATGCCTCGATTAACTCCCGACATGTTTCCTTGATACCCACCTCATCATAGATGTGAAAAGGTGTGCCATAATGTGCAGCGATTTGTGGTAATAGGGGGAGGAGGCGCTGCTTAAAACCGAGTGACATGGGCATAATGCGAAACCAATCCACAAACGTTTGGCGGGATATAAGCCGATTTTGAATGGTTAGGGTGCCTCACCACACCACTTCCACTGGCCGTCTTCCTGTGTAACGGTGTAATTCACAAGCGGGAAATCTGTATTTTCTCCGTTGTAATCTGCAACGATTGCTCCACTACAGGTTACAACATTACTGTTCTCCGTATATTGACAGACCATATCATTGATCTGTGCTTTTACACCGCTGAATGATAATGCTTCACGATCCAGATTGGCTTCTTGGATAGAGCAGATTAGACCCGCTAAGGTATCCCGGTCTCCTGCAACTTTGGCTTGCAGGTAGCGCTGCACGACATCTACTGGATCGGATGAAGCTGTTGGAGGACCTGTACCGCAGGCACTCATAAGAATGGTGGTGAGTATGATAAAAATGATGAATGACGCTTTCATTCATTAACCTCAACGTTCAATTTTTCGTATATCTGATTAAGCACACATATTGATAGCAGGTTATGTAGACTTACCCCATAGAAGGCTTCATGCCCTGTGTCATATTTCAGGTAATCGAACCCACTCACCTTCAAATGTACTTTGTCCTGATCCAAACCAAAATCTGGCAGAATTCTCGCTGCTGCCCAAAGGTTAATTAAGGGTGTCTGATATTCTTCAGTTAATGCTACCAGTTTCAAGTTAAAGTTGATAGATTGCCAAAAAAATTCTTCATCGGGATGCGCGCTGAAAGTCGAGATCACAGGAATTATACCGTGCGCTAGTGTGGCTTCGATTAGTGACCTCATCTGTGTTTCGTACTTGTCCTCTGTCATACTTCGGACATCATTTGGACCGAACATCAGAAAGGAGATCGCTGGTTTTTTTAACCGATATTCACAGTTAAGCGGTGATTCATTTGGCTGACATTGTTCTTTATCCGCCCAGAGCGGATCGAAAACCGCATAGGTGCTAAGCCCGATTCGTGCTGCAACACTATCTGTGATACCTGCACGTGTGTAGAAGTCGAGCGCTGGAGCGAGATAGTCGTATGGGCCAAGTTCACGGCGGGTGTTTGCAAGAGGAATCAAGTATTGGTTAGACGCGCTGAGACTATCACCCACTTTGGTGATCACATGGCTCTGATTACCCAAGGACTGCCCCAAGTTGAAGATCTCAATCATTTCATCCGAGATGATAGGCAAAATGGGTGCTTGATAAAGCTTAGCCATGGATTGACTGTTGACATTTGAAGGCTGGGAATCGAGTAAAGTGCTGTTGACCGGAATTGTGCTGAATTGAAGATCGGTATCACGGTTCAAGTATGCTGAGATAACCCAACCATCTTGAACAACATTTTCGGCTTCATCGACACGTTGAATGCGCACCCAAATGCCGGTTTGATTTCTTTCGACAACACGAATTTCTAGACCGGGATTCAGGAAACCTGTTTGTTGAAAGGTATCTCCTGGGCCAGCATAAATAACTGCGCGGCGAAACGCTGTGGCGACCGAAATGGGCGATGGGGCGAGCAGAGGGGTGATTAAACCCGTGAATAAAAATGGTAGTGCTATGCAAAAGCCTATTTGCTTGAACACAATAAGCACCTTTAGCATTGAAGTGTTATTCTGCAATGTAAGTCTGCCATTCGAATTGTTCATGGGTCTTGTTTCATTTGCTTTTCAGCCATCCATTTTTCGCGGTTTTTACCACGGGCAATTTTGCCGCTGGATGTTTTGATTAGCCAGCCTTTGTTCACCAAGGTGACAAAATTTACCGTGACGCTGCTTTGGCGCACAACTTGTTGGCGAATTGCCTGTGAGATTTGCTTTTGTGCTGTTTTGTCTGTAGTTTCGACCTCGGCAACAACCGCGATTAATTCCGTGCCTTCCGCTGCATCCGGTACACCGAACACGACTACCCGACCGGGATGTATTCCTTCGATGGTATTGACGACGGCTTCAATATCCTGCGGATAGATGTTTTTACCGGCATTAATGATGAGATCTTTGCTGCGACCGACAATATAGATTTCGCCAGCTGCAATATAACCCTGATCACCTGTTCGATACCAGCATTGATCATCGAACGGGTTGAGATCAGGACGTTTGAAGTACCCACTAAGCATAGAGTCGCTTCTTACCAGAACTTCCCCAATGTGACGATCCGGAAGCGTTTTACCATTGGCGTCCACTACTTTTACTTCAACGTTGGGGATGGGAGCACCGCAGGAGACTATGCTTGTGGTTGAATTGTTATCAGATTCTGTCGGAATGGCTTGTTTTTTTTGTCGCAAATTATCCAAGCTTATTGTATCGATTGCTGGATAATGCCCCGGTTTTGTTTGTGTAACGGCAAACGTGTTTTCGGCCATTGCATAGCTTACTGTAAACATGTCCATGCGTATCCGATTGGCGGCAAATCGTTCTGCAAACATGAGATGACTTTCATGCTGAACAGGTTCGGAGCAATTGATGAAGGCACGGATAGTTGATAAATCTAATGAAGCTGTGTCACTTTGGCGAATGGCGCGTGTAGAGTGGTTGTAGGCAAAGTTAGGGAGCCAGCACAAAGTCGCACGATAGTCATGGATTGCTCTGAGAAGCATCGCTGGATGGCTTACCCAATCGAAGGGGGACATTAACACGAGAGGGATGCCCTGTATCAGCGGTTGGAGAAATCCAGCAATTAAGCCCATATCATGATAAAGTGGCAGCCAACTCACAATGATGTCCTCTGATGTTAACTTGAGGGCATCGGCGTAACTTGCCAATTGATTCAATATCGCTTTGTGCGAGAGTGCTACACCTTTTTGAAGCCCGGTTGTTCCACTTGAGTGTTGCAAGAGCGCGATATCAGAGGGTGAGCTTTTATAGGCGTGGGGTATTTGGGGTGCAGTGGATAGGAGAAGTTCCTCACTACTATATACGGGACATAGTAGTTTTGATTTAAGCCGGGACGCAAAGTGATCAGTCGTGAGTATTGCTTTCACCCCTGAGATGTGAACCAACTCACCTAAATCTCTCATATATATGTCAGGATCCAGTTTCTCTGTGAGGGTGGGGAACATCGAAGGGATTGCTCCTAACCACAATGCTCCCCAAAAGGCATAAATACTCTCAAGGCTTTGTGTATGGGCGATGATGACTAGATCACCAGCCGCGATGCCTAATTTTGCCATAGATGCGGCGTGGGTGAGTACATGCATCTTAAAATTATTGCGATTTACGGTGATTGGTTCTGCTGTGGTAGAGAGATAAATTATCGCAGGTAGAGATTCCGCGCCCGAATGTAGAGGGATAGCATCCAGCAGCGTATGGAAGTTGTTGCGAGTGGCTCCTGTCAGCATTTTGTTATTGAATGTCGCGAAGAATTCGAGCGACCATTTGGTTGAGTGTATCCATTTTTGCGACTGTGAGATCAGGATCGGGAATATAGACTCCAAATGCCTGCTCGACAAATACTCCAATTTGAGCAAGGGAAAAAGAGTCGATGAGACCACCTGTTACAACACCTTCATCGTCCGCTAGATCATAATCAGGATCACGAATAAGATCCTTGACGATAAATGTGCGCAAATTTTCCCGAACTGTTTGCTCGTCCATGTTAATTTGTATCCTTTAGTTCATTCAGAAAATTGTTGAGTACGATCATTACTTTTTCACTCAGCAATTGTGACCCAATTTCATCCATATGCACGGGACTATCGGTAAATCTTTCAGGCGGAATTTGGTTCCAGAGGTCAATGTAGTTCCATTGATTTTGCTCGGATTGTTGTTGAAGCATATCGCGGTATCGATCGTATGCCCACTGTGGATACCAAAAATTATAGTGCAGATCACTATTAGCACCATCAGCTATGTAAATCGGCTCGTTGATGATGATGGTAGGGATTTGAGTTGGAAGTTTTTTGGAAGCGGATAGAACCGAAAAGGCTAAATCTGCTTCGATGAATGGTTCATCGATGGTAAAGGTATGCCATTCAGTGTCTTGATCAAAATCATTACTGCGAGGTTCAAACCCCCTTATTTGTTGATCTATGCCGGTATTGGACCAACCTATACCAAAGAGTTGTAATCTCCACCAATCTGCCAATGCACGTCGTTGACCCAATAGTGTTTTATCCCAGATATTAGGATGCACCAAGCGAGCATCATTCATATCTAAATCTAGTCCGTATTCTTCATGAAGGCGCTGAAGGTGCGAGACATTGTTTTGCAGAATTGGAGAGGCAAGTTGATCAGATATCGGAAACGATTCTAAGGTGACTAGCCACAGTATCAGATCAGGTTGATATCGCGTGGCAAACTCCAAGAATATGAAGTCTTTTGTAAGGGATAGAGTGGGATAGCCAAGATTGTAGAAAACGATCTTTTTACCTTCGAATGTCAGAAGCTCTCTGTTTAGGTAGCCTGTTAGGGTGGATGGGTTAGTAAGTAGTACCCCCCACACCGCCGAATCCCCAATTACGGCTACACGGAACTCATCAGGGGCTTTAATACGTGCAATATTATGGGAGGCGAACATGGCATCAAGGTTGTAGAGACTTAAGTTATATGCTTCGGGAGATTCACCATAAGGGAGGCGTTCGCGCCCCGGTACGAGTATGTTGTAAATGCTTATGCGACCAATGATAGGTAGTGGCTGTAAGATCCAAAATATAAGGTTGACTAGCAGGAACAACAAACCAGCCTTAGCTATAACACGCACAATAAATGAGCGCGTGTAGTTGTAGCGTGTGAGCCATTCCCAGCCAATCAAGGTGCCACCCCGAACAAGGCTAAAAATAAGCGAAATGCTGAGGATAGATCGGACGATACGAACCAAACCCATCCTAGCACGACAAAATGAAACGTGAGGATAACACCTGTCCAGCGCCAAGCTGCATCCCGTCCGGGATGTTGACGTAGACGGCGTAACCAAGCCCTTGTATGATCACTCCATACCTTGTGTATGAAGAGACCTATACCATGCCATAATCCCCATACGATGAACGGTAAGGTGATTCCATGCCAGATGCCGATTGTTAACATGGTGGCCAATGTGGATATTAACAAGATTATATTTACATGATTTTTGTAGCGACTGCGAAGCAATTGGCGGGAAAGAGGGGAATAGACATATGTGCGTACCCATGAACTGAGTGTCATGTGCCAACTTTGCCAAAAGGTGGTAATAGTGTTCTTTAGGTAGGGGCGATTGAAGTTTTCGGGCAGTTGTATGCCCCAAAGTATCCCTATGCCTATGGCGATATCAGTATATCCGCTGAAATCGAAGAACAACCGTAATGCATATGCATAGAGCATCAGCCATAAGGCTGGTGCGGATAATGCTTGATCAATGCTTGTGTGGCTTAGACTGATGATTGCTAGCGAATCCGCAATAAAGAATTTTTTGAATAATCCTATGCATATACGTGCTGCTGCTTCTGTAAAGCGATTCGCTTCAAACGGATTGTATTTTTCTATGGCTCTAAAATCGTTCAAAAAGCGTTCAACACGATCGATTGGGCCGGCAGTAAATGCAGGGAAGAAAATAACGTAGGTTATAAATTCTCTAAGTGATAAGTCTGGCAAGATACCTGTCTGCCAGTCCCGTATCGTATGAATTAGGCGGAATGCAACATAAGAGAATCCGAGCCACTGTATATCAATGACTGATGCAATTCCTGTATCTTGCCCGGTTTGCTGACGTAAAAACACACTCAAGTGAATGGATAGAACTTCGGACTTTATGATGATCAGGAACGCTAAAATGATGAGTAATAGTAGTATGGCCGTCCAGCGGAAGCTAATCAAGTAAGAACCTAATGGCAGTATGATGATCAAGGCTATTATGATAGTAATTACTTGCCAGATTTCCGGTGGGCGGGATGTTAGGGCTATTGGGAAATCGAAGTAGCGGGGAATGGTTAGAAGTAGAATGATGGCGAGTATGATTACTAAGCTTGTACTGTCTTCGCGAGATAGGGCAGTAATGGGGGAAATCTTCTTTTCCCGCGAAGCCACTACCCACCATGTGATTACAGATATTCCAATAATGATGCTCGGAAGTGTGTAATCAAGCCAGCGAATACTCAGCGATGGTTGCAACCAATAGATGATGATCAATGATATAACGAATAATACCCATTTACGCCATTGGGAAGGCAGTAGGGCATTGACTAAGCTGATGACAACCAGAACCGCTATTTGCGCAATTTCCACGCCTTAGAACCCTTGATATATCCATTGAGGCGCGGAGTCAGCAGTCATAATTAAAAGCAGAATGATTAACGCGGACAAAAAAAGAGCGAAGACGTTTTCACGAGTTATCATTCGTCGAAGCATTATTGATTATTGGGATGGTGTTAACCGGGCGGATTGTCCAAACGGAAACCGTGACCCCGTACTGTGACGACATACTGTGTTTCAGGATCAAGTTCTGCAAGACGATCTCGCAGCCGCCTAACCAAAGCGTCGATTGCTTGTTCGCTCACACCTTCGCCCAATGCTTCTGGCCAAACTGTCTCGATGACATGATCTCGAGTGCAAATTCGACCTGTATTGACATACAACAGTTCAAGCAGTCGATACTGCGGTAGGCTGAGCGGTGGATTAAGTTCAACCCCGCGGATGAATACTCGACGGGCTTCAGGGTCTAGGCGAAGCCGGCCTGTTATAAAAGCTGGTGCTTCGGTTGAAAGCGGGCTTGTCGCATCTGAGTCGATAAAGCGCAATCTCACTGCGAGTGCTACGTGAATCTCATCTCCATCGTGTAACTCGCGAGATCCTTTTAGCTGCAGACCATTTACCCAAGTGCCATTTTTACTGTCAAGATCTTCTACAAAATATAATTCGCCCTGCCGATAAATTCGGATATGTTGGCGGGAAATTTGGCGAATGGGTAGTGGTAGATCACATTCTTCATCCCGTCCCAGAATGACATCATCTTTTGACAGCGGCCAGTGCCGGGGTGGTTGATTCTCATCCTGAATGATCAGGATGGGACGTTCAGAGTCAGCTCTGGACATGAATGTTCATCTCCCTTTGCAGATGATTCTTCCATACATAGTGTTGATGATAATATCAATCTTCATTAACCGCCAGCGATTGGGATCGTGACTGCTTCGGACTGTACTATCCCAACCCACAAGCCCTGATCTGCATAGATTGCTTGCCCTGATGTGCCAGTGACTTGCGCGATACCGGGAGAGGTGTTGCGATAATAGGCTTTGGCTGTATTGGCGCCTGCACCTAGACCTAATTGTGGGATTTGCTCAAATGTCCATTCCGTGTGATGAACACAACTTTGTCTCGGGCCTAATAACTTAATATCCGATTCAGGTATAGTGCCGTTATTTCCTGCTCCTTGTGCTTGATTGCCGGGAGCGTTAAAAACTAGTCCAAGTCCGCTGCTAACATTGTCATCTCCAAGCCGTACTTGAGCAGGATTATAGTAAATTGCTACTGTTCCAATTGAGTTGTTGGTAATTATTATCGTTACCCGTAATTTGTCTCCGGGCTGGCCGGGAAGCGCAGATGTTCTTACGCGCAATGAAAGAGGATTGGAGGTTGTTCGACCGATCATGGATTGGTGCGTTGCTCGATCTTCACCTGTTCGTAACCACGCGCAGAGTATGCTTTCGTCAGCTCCGGGTATGATGGAGGGGAGCAAATTGGGCAACATGCCGGGGCCGACAAAGATGGCTAGCAAAACAAGCAGGAAGATTGCGACAAGCGCATTTGGATTCCCAGAGCGTCTGATGTAACGCATTGCTCAGATTTGCTCCTTTACCCAATTTACCACGGATCGGGTTATTATTTCTGGCGGAGTTTTGGTCATGTCATGCCATTGTATTCCGGGATCATGACCCCGAAACCACGTATACTGACGTCGTATAAAATCATGCGTAATATTTTTTGTCTCGGTGACCATCTCGTCAAGAGCGCGATGATCGAGTAAATGTGCAGCTAGTTGGGCATATCCTAACCCGCTCATGGAAGGAAGCCGCCGCGAAAACCCCTGACCGAGTAATCGCTTGACCTCATCCAAGAACCCTAACTTCATCATTATATCAATACGGTGATCTGCGCGTTGGTAGAGGATTTCCCTATCAAGCGTTAGTCCAAGATGTAGGATGTTATAACCGGGTGGCGATTTTTGCTGTAGTTGGCTGATCGGCTGTCCAGTTATGATGCAGACCTCAATTGCGCGAATGACGCGCCGGACATTGCGGTAATCGATGTTTGCGGCTGCCACAGGATCATACGTTTGCAGCTGATTATGTAAATGTTCTGCGCCTTGTACCTTTGCGAGTTCTTCAAGTTCTGAACGCAGTTGAGGGTTTGGAGGGACTTCTGGAATTGACCAACCTTCTACGATTGCCGTTATGTATTGACCTGTACCTCCTACAAGGAGTGGAATCTTGTTATTTGATTGGATGCGGCGGATTGCGGTATTAGCAAGTTTTTGATATTGAGCTAGGGAGAGATTTTCATCCGGATTGACGACATCTAATAAGTGGTGTTGGATTTTTTGCTGTTCGGCCTGTGTAGGTTTGGCGGTGCCAATATCCATGTGCCGATAAATTTGCCGACTATCAGCACTAACGATTTCAGCATCTATCTCCTGTGCTAATCCAATCGAAAACCCAGTTTTACCAACGGCGGTTGGGCCGAGGATAACGATCAGTAGATTATGTCCAGCCAAGTGCATCCTCTGCATGTTCTATGATGGTTTTGCCGTTGGGCAACACTGCAATCGCAATTACATCAATTCGCCAACTTTGGTTTTCTAGTTCATGCTGATTCAAGTAGGTTTCAGCGAGTGTTGCTAGTTTATCTTGCTTGCGTCGGGTGATACTTTCAAAAGCCATATCGGGTGTAGGGGCATGACGAGTTCGGACTTCCACAAAAACCAATATTTGATCATATTGAGCGATTATATCAATTTCACCTAGTTGGCAGCGCCAATTGGTGTTCAAAATTGTATAACCTCGTGTCATGAGGTGATGTGCGGCCAATCGTTCACCATGCTTACCTAATGTGATTTTGGCTGATGACATCGCATTCAAGATTCTCCAATTTGAATTTGATGTTAGTCTAGCATAACCCCAGACAAATAAAATCCTCTCCCATTCATTGAGAGAGGATTTCATTCGCGGACTATTTTATCTGGCTTTACTAACTACATCTACTAATTCTTGGTCATGCGGATCGGTTTTCTTACTTTTCAGTATTGCCCAGATGATTACACCTAGAAGGGCGATCATCACGATGATAACCGGCAACCGATTCGCTTCTGATCCCGGAGCTGCCATTGTTACGACCAAGGGTGCGGCCAAGAGCGCAACCAAGTTGACCACTTTAATCATAGGATTAAGAGCAGGGCCGGCAGTATCTTTGAATGGATCACCAACAGTGTCACCTACTACAGCAGCTTTGTGCGGATCAGACTTTTTTCCACCATAGTGACCTTCTTCAATGTACTTCTTTGCATTATCCCAAGCTCCCCCAGCATTGCTCATGAAAACTGCCATCAATTGACCTGCCAAGATGATGCCAGCTAAGAATCCACCGAGCGCCGGCGCGCCGAGCAAGAAACCGACAACTATGGGCGTCAGCACGGCAATGATGCCGATGGGCAGTAGTTCGCGCTGGGCAGCCTGTGTTGAAACCCCTACACATTCAGCATAGTCGGGTGTTTTCGTGCCTTCCATGATTCCGGGAATGCGGAGTTGCTTGCGAACTACGCCGATCATCTGGAACGCTGCACGATTAACCGAACGGATGAGGAGGCTGCTGAACAAGAAAATCAAACCACCTCCTAAGAGGAAACCGATAAACACTATCGGCTCAGCAATATTGATGCCCGTTCCGAATAGGGTTCGTTCTAGCGGAATGCCTAGACCAAGCTGGACAACACGCGTGTCTGTGAGGAATGAACCGAAGAGCGATACTGCGGCGATCACCGCAGAGCCAATTGCCACCCCTTTGGTAATCGCTTTTGTAGTGTTGCCAACCGCATCAAGTGAATTGAGAATTTCACCACCCTGACCGCTACTCTCACCAGCTAGTTCGGCTACACCCTGAGCATTGTCTGAGATTGGACCGAAAGCATCCATTGACACATTGTTGCCTGTGAGCGTAAGCATTCCGATCCCGGTCATGGCTACCCCATAGAGAACGGCTGTGAATGTATCAACAATTTGCACACCGCTTCCATCGGTGATAGGGAACAATCCGAAGATTGCTACACTTGCCAAAATGCTTCCGGCGATGACTACAATTGCCCAAACACTGCTTTCCATACCACTGGACAAGCCACTCAAGATAGTGGTGGCTGGCCCTGTCTGGGTATTGCGGGCGATTTCTTTTACAGGCGGATGCTCGGTGTCGGTGAAATAGGCAGTTACTTTATCGATGACAATAGCAAGTGCTACACCAACCAGAACCGCAGCTAATGGCTGCCAGATGACTACTCCTTGATTGATGTTTGGATCTACCATATAGAAGAGCGTGAATAAACCAAACATGACAGCACTGATAGCAGCGGCGCTGTAGAATCCTCGTGTGATAGCCCCCAGTGCATCTTTGCCGCTGGTTGATTTGACCAAATAGGTGCTAATGATCGAGGAAAGCACACCGATACCTCGAACTACCAGTGGGAACACGATCCAGATTGGGCTGCGGGTAACGGTAGCGAGGGCAAGCCCTAAGATTAAGCCGGAAACGATGGTTACTTCGTAGCTTTCAAAGATGTCGGCTGCCATACCAGCGCAGTCGCCAACATTGTCTCCCACGAGGTCTGCGATCACAGCTGCGTTTCGCGGATCATCTTCAGGTAAATCTGCTTCAACCTTACCGACCAAATCGGCACCTACATCTGCTGCTTTTGTGTAGATACCACCACCGACACGCATAAACAAAGCAAGTAAGGTTCCACCAAAGCCAAAGCCGAGCAGTGCATCGGGAGAAGCGATACCGAAGATAATAAAAAGGATGGTTCCTCCGAAAAGGCCTAAACCATCTGTCAACATTCCGGTAATTGTTCCGGAACGGTATGCGATTCTTAGGGCGTCCCCATAGCCTCGTTTAGGATCAACGGCGGCCGCTGCTACACGGACGTTGCCTTGTACTGCCATATTCATGCCAACAAAACCCACAGTGGCTGAGAAAATAGCTCCCATAAGGAATGCGCCTGCACGCCCTAAAGCAATGTTGATACGAGCGGAGTTGCAGGCCGACGCACCTTGTTGGACGATGGTCGCTTCTTCGGCATAAACAACAGCATTTTCTTCGAGTAAGGCTAATTCTGCTGCTGGTAAAGTGGCGTTTTTGGCTACAACTTGTTCACGGATGTTTTCTGCATTGATGCTTTGTCGCGCACTCTCAGCAATTTCAGGGCAGAAATGTTCTATAGCATATGGCGTTGGATTAACCACATAGACACTGAAAAATAATACAACAACCAATATTGCAATTAGCACAACAATGATCCGAAACTGAGAACGCAAATAAGCGTTTGCTCCAGTGCGGATGTATCCCCATACCTCCTGCATTTTGGCCGATCCTTTGTTTTCAGAAAGGATTTGCCTTGCCAATAACGCCGCATAAATCAAACCCGCAATTGCTATCCCTAAAACTATGAGAATAAGCACATTTTCGGTTGAGTTTAACGCACGCATTTTTCGAACGTCTCCATTGAAATGTAGAAATCTAACAAACAACCGCACTAGTTTGTGAGAAAAATTTATCTTTCTTTCTTCTCCTCTTCTACTTATTCTTCTTCGGCTCAAGTTTAGCTCGATTTTGAAATAACCAGTAAATTTGCTTACCAGTTTATTTTTTTTTAATTTTCGATACAATTCTGCGTTCAGCAGATCAGATATATCTCAAGGAGTAGACATAGAAGATGGAATTTCTTATCGATAATGCAAGTTGGATTGCTCTTGTAGCATCCATTATTGGCATTGGCTTTGCTCTGTATACGCGAAGCTGGATTTTGCAGCAGGATGCGGGCGACGCTAAGATGGCGAAAATCGCAGGCGCTATCCAGAAAGGTGCTCAGGCGTTTCTTTCAACAGAATATCGTTATATCGCGACGTTGGGCGCTGTAGTTGTTGTAGCACTTTTGATACTTAGCGCGATCCCCGGCTCAGGAATGAGTCCTTGGACAGCGGTTTGTTTCGTGGCTGGTGCGGGTGCTTCAACCTTAGCGGGTTATATTGGTATGAATGTCGCGGTACGAGCGAATGTGCGCACAACGATGGCTGCATCAAAAAGCTTGAACAGCGGTTTGCGGGTGGCTTTTGCCAGCGGCAGTGTCATGGGAACTATGGTGGTAGGACTTTCACTCTTGGGTGTCAGCATTCTATACATCGTACTCACAAAGGTTATTTATCCTGTTGGTGAAGATCCCTCAACGAGCCTTGTCAATATACGCGCTGCAGCGAGTGCTTTAGCAGGATTTGGATTTGGTGGCACTTCGGTTGCCATTTTCGCCCGCGTTGGTGGCGGTATTTTTACCAAGGCAGCAGATGTCGGCGCAGATCTGGTCGGCAAGACAGAGGCTGGTATTCCTGAAGATGATCCGCGTAATCCGGCTGTTATCGCTGATAATGTTGGGGATAACGTTGGTGATGTTGCTGGTATGGGTTCTGATTTGTTTGAAAGTTATGCTAGCTCTATCATTGCGGCGATTGCGATTGCCGGGTTAGGTGGGGCAGGGGTAGCAATTGAGAAAATTCCTGCGGCGGAAGCATTTCCTATTCTTGTTGCCGCATTTGGTTTGTTCATCAGCATGGGCTGCACATATCTTGTTCGAACAAAAGAAGATGCAACACAGGAGAGCTTGTTAGGCAGCCTGAGACTCGGTGTCTATAGTGCGAGTGTTCTGGTAGCCGTTGCGGTGGTTATCCTTGGCCTCGTCCTTGAGCTAGGATTTGGTGTGATTATTGCGACGATTAGCGGGTTGGTGGCTGGCGTCGCGATTGGATATATCACTGAATACTATACATCTGATATTTATCGCCCGACGCGGCAAATTGCTGACAGTTCAGTTAGTGGGCCAGCAATTGTGATCATTCGTGGTCTGGCAGTTGGAATGGAGAGCACCGCAGGCCCGGTTATCGTTGTCGTACTCGCGACGCTGGTCGCAATTGGCTCGGCTGGACTATATGGTGTGGCTGTTGCGGCTGTCGGCATGTTGGCGACGTTGGGTATTACATTAGCAACCGATGCTTATGGGCCGGTAGCTGATAATGCTGGTGGTATCGCCGAAATGTCGGGCTTGGGCGAAGAGGTACGGAATCGTACTGATGCTCTGGACAGCCTTGGTAATACAACGGCTGCCACCGGTAAAGGATTTGCAATCGGGAGTGCTGTGATGACGGCGCTCGCACTTATCTCTGCATTTGTTACTGCAACCGGGATTAATCCGCAAGTCAATATTCTTGATCCCCATTTGCCTACGGGCATGATGATTGGCGCTATGTTACCGTTTGTTTTCAGCGCACTGACAATGGTGGCCGTGGGTAAGGCTGCACAGGAAATCGTTCTCGAAGTGCGGCGTCAATTCAAAGAAATCCCGGGGCTGATGGAAGGAAAGGCCGACCCTGACTATGAAGCTTGTGTTGGTATCAGCACCAAGAGCGCTATTCGTCAGATGATCCTGCCGGGTGTGATTGCTGTTTCAGTTCCTATTTCAATTGCCATCCTAGTTGTTGCTGGACGAGGTAATGATCTGGCGCGGTATGTTGATGTTTATACGCTGGTCGGTGTATTACTTGGTTCTCTGATTTCCGCATTTACGTTGGCTGTAATGATGTCTAACGCAGGTGGTGCATGGGATAACGCCAAGAAGTATATTGAGCGCGGTCATCTGGGCGGTAAGAAGTCGGATGCTCATAAAGCAACGGTTGTGGGTGATACAGTGGGTGATCCGTTCAAGGACACTTCAGGGCCATCATTGAACATATTGCTGAAGCTTCTGGCAATTGTAGCGTTGGTGATTGCTCCGTTACTCGCGTCCGGCGCTGTCTAGAGTATAATCTACTCAATCTGATTTTATCAAAACGACGCTATACCATAGCGTCGTTTTGTTTGGGGGACTTATGCCAAAGATTCGTGTTAATGGAACGGAACTCTATTACGAAGATACTGGCGGTAGTTCAAAAGAGACGATTTTCTTTTCGGCCGGGGTATTTGGAAGTTCACGCATTTTTGATGACCAAATTGGTGCTTTGAGCGGCCGCTACCGCTGCGTGGTTTATGATCATCGAGGACAAGGCGAAAGCGAGATTACTCAGAGCGGTTACGATATGGAAACGCTGTCTGAAGATGCAGCATTTCTGATTCAAGCTCTGGATTGTGCACCGGTTCATTTTGTTGGATTGTCCATGGGTGGTTTTGTGGGATTACGATTGGGTTCACGGCGGCAGAATCTGTTGAAATCACTTATCCTACTGAATAGCTCGTCTGATATGGAAATTGAGCAAATTGCTAACCACTATAAGTCTATTGACAGAACTTTAAAATGGTTCGGTTCTAAGCGAGCTGCTTCCCAAATTGCCTCAGTACTCTTTGGTAAAAGCTTTCTCAATAACCCGATACATAAGTCACGACTTGAAGAAGCTGAAAAGATGTTTGGGATAGCACAACGCGATGGCACTAGACGTTTGATTACAAGTGTATGCGAACGACGCAGCGTATATGAAGAGATCAATAGAATCACTGTTCCTGTATTGGTTGTTGCTGGAGACGAAGATGTATTGATCCCTCTAGAGCAAACAAAGCGGATTCATCACCAAATCGCGGATTCTAAATATGTACTGCTTGATCAAACTGGACATTATTCAGTTATTGAAAAGCCTGATACGATCAGTAATTTAATACAAGTGTTTTTGAATGGGCTACGGCAGTTTCAATCCTGAATCAAAAACACGCTCACTTAGTAGCGTGTTTTAAGATCATGTAATTGAATTGTTCATGAAGATCGTGAGAGAGTTTTACGGAATTTATAACCGTATACGATCATTCCGCGGTCACCCTCGCTGGTCAACCTTCGGGTGACCATTTCTACACGATCACCGATGGCAACAGGTTCGTCTATGTCTGTTAGTTGCGCCGTGATCATCGGGCCTTCATCAAGCTTGACCAACGCGAGGGTATAAGGAGCTTGATCATCAAACCCTTCAGGTGTTTCCTGAAGGGTTGTAAAGCTGTATATCTCGCCTGTGCCAGAGAATGTAAACTGCTCATATTGGACTTCGACTTGCTTACGCGAGGTCATTGTTCATTCCTAACTGGCAGCTTTTAAGATGATTTTTTCGGCCACTTCTTTGCGAAGTGTTTGTTCTTGTGCGTTGGGAGGGGTTGGGCGAGTTTGCAGGCTGACTTCACCTGTTTCATAACGGATACCCTGCAAACGATAACGTTGTGAGTTGAGTCGCCAATGACGTGAGATCTGCATGGATGATAACTCCTATAAATAACTTGTGCTTTTCAGCACGAATTGAGGATAATCGTAATGGTTACGCTCTATCAAAACCTATCAGACGGCTTGTGATAGCTCTCACGAACTCTCACAAATACGGCTGTTTTGCACGCAAAACAGCCGTAAATGCACGCGTAGTAAGTGATGTAAGAGAAGACATTAGATTTGTAGAATATGACTCACTGCTGTGCTACCAAGTCCACCAAGATTCTGGATTAATGCGACTTTGGCATTGGGAACCTGATTGGAACCGGCTTGACCGCGGAGCTGCAAACATGCTTCTACGGCTTGATAGACACCCGTGGCTCCGCCCGGATTGCCTCTCGCTTTTAGACCCCCGAATGTGCTGATAGGGAGTGATCCATTCAATCCGATAACAGATGGTTGAGCTAATTTCCAACCTTCACCCCGATTGGCAAAAGTTATTGCTTCTAAAGTGAGTGCCGTCAGGATGGTAAAAGCGTCATGGAGCTCGAATAAGTCAACAGCATCTTTTGTGACACCTGCTTTAGCGAAGGCTTTGTGTGCTGAAATATTGGACGCTTTTAAGTAGAGTGGATCACTGCGATCTGCAAGCGCGAGTGTATCGGTGGCTACCGCACTTGCGGTTAAACGAACCGGCATTGGAACCATATCCACAGCCCGGTCTAAGCTGGTTATTACTATAGCAGCGGCTCCATCCGCATCAGGGGCGTTGTCGAAAAGATTGATGGGTTCCGATATCATCGGAGCAGATGCAAAACGACCGGGCTTAATGAGGTTTTTAAACATTGCATTCTGGTTGCGATTGCCATTGGCGTGGGCATTAATGCTGAAACCTTCGAACGCATTCAGATCCAGATTGTATTCGTGCATGTAACGCCGCATGAGCATTGCTGCCATGGCTGTGAGCGTTGCGCCGTGGGCAGCTTCATAATCCGCATCCAAACTAACCGATCTTGCTTCTACCCGAGCACTAGCGAGCGTGTCGGTTGATTTTTCTACCCCAAGAACTAAGGCTGTTTCAATTGCGCCCGATGCTACCGCCAGATAAGCTGTGCGGATGGCCGCACCCCCAGATGCTTCGGCAGCCTCTACCGTGAAGGCTTCGATGTTTGCAAGACCAGCATGGTCAGCTATGAGTGCGCCAAGCTGAGTTTGGCTACTATAGCTACTGCCATAAGCATTACCTACATAAAGGGCATCGACCTGTTCAATACCCGCATCTTCAAGTGCGAGATAGATTGCTTCTGCGGCGAGTGTTCGTAAACCGCTTGTCCAATGTTCCCCAACAGGGATCTGCCCAATTCCGATTATCGCTAGGTCGCGCATTTGTATTTAGTCCTTGAGTTTGCCACGATATCTGCAATAGGTTGCGTAATCAATCTGGGTACGCCGACGAAGGTAATCTTGAGTGAGGGGCGCACGGTTGCGCACAGCTTCAATTCGTTCAGTTACACGAATGTCAAATGCGTCGGAACCGGCTCCACTCCCGTAGCTCACCATAAGGATACGGTCGCCGGGTTTGGCTACGTCAAGTATAGCTGTAAGCCCCAACATGCAGGAGCCAGAATAAACATTACCGATCAGACCCGCTAAAAGACCCGGTTTGATTTGCTCATCATTGAACCCAAGCATTTCAGCCGCGCGACTGGGGAATTTTACATTCGGCTGATGGAACACCGCATAGGTGTAATCCGATGCTTTCGTTCCCATCATATCCATGAGCGATTGGGCGGCAGAGAGTACATGATTGAAATAGGCAGGTTCGCCTGTGAATCGATCTCCATGACTGGGATAATTTTCGCCGGGACGCCGCCAGAAGTCGGGGGTGTCGGTTACATAGCTATAGCTTCCCTGATAGATTGCACATGCTTCTTCTGCTGGCCCGAGGAGGAAGGCTGCTCCACCGGAGGCGGCGGTATATTCCAACGCATCACCGGGACGACCTTGAGCCGTATCCATACCGATGCTGAGCGCATAGGCAGCCATGCCGCTGCCGATCAAGCCGATTGAAGCCTGGACGGCCTCAGTCCCTGCCTTACAGGCAAATTCCCAGTCGGCGGCTTGAATGTTGGGGGAAGTGCCGATACTTTCTGCAACAATAGTACTGGTTGGCTTGACCGCGTAGGGGTGGCTTTCGCTGCCAACCCAGACAGCTCGTATGAGCGTAGGATCGATAGCGGCACGGGCAAGAGCATTACGCGCGGCTTCGATGGACATGGTTGTAACATCTTCGTCCAATCCGGCAACCGCTTTTTCGACAATCGGGCTTCCGCCTAAGCCATTTGTCCAGATGCGAGCGACTTCTGTGCCGGGAAGCCGATAGCGAGGAATGTAAGCCCCGTATCCGACTAATCCTACTGGTCGATCAGGCCGCATTAAATTGGCGGCGTTCATATGGGTTCCGTTGAATGACATCAGTTTATCCTTATGACCCTGTTTAAACTGTTTGAGGGTTAATCTGTTCCGGGAGCAGGACTTAGTGTGCTTCCTGTAATTTCTTGAACGAGCGATCTGGCACGTTCCAAACGTATGTTACCTTCTTTAATCATCGCTTGTACTACACGGGGGACAAGATCACCTTGTGCACCAGCCGCGACAGCGAGTTGACGAGCATGCATACGCATGTGGCCACGCTGAATACCCTCGGTGGCAAGGGCTTTAATAGCGGCTAGATTTTGCGCTAGGCCGACTGCGGCAGCAACTTCCGAGAGTTCCCTAGCTGATGTTGTCCCCAATATTTTGAGTGCCAGCGACGCGGCGGGATGAACACGGGTTGCACCACCAACTGTTCCTAAAGCAAGTGGAAGCTCGATTGAACCCCGTAAGTTACCTTCAGTGTCTTGCCACCACTTGGTTAAGCTGGTGTATTGACCACTACGGGATGCGTAGGCATGTGCACCGGATTCGATTGCACGCCAATCATTCCCAGAAGCAATTACCACTGCATCGATACCATTCATGATGCCTTTATTATGGGTGGTGGCACGATAGGGATCTACTTCAGCAAAGACAGCGGCTTCGACAATGGCTGCAACTGCCTCTTCTCCGCTAAGGCCGTCAGTTGCAAGTTCATGAGCCGGGATTATTCCCTGTGCACGTGCCTTACGACGGTCGGTGAGGTTGCTGAGGATGCGGAGATTGACGCGACCGCCTGTGAGGGCTTCAAGGTGGGGAGCGAGATGCTCGACAGCAGTATTGATGGCATTTGCGCCCATCGCATCACGCGTGTCGTAGAGCAAGTGAACCACGAGCATTGGGCCGATTGATGTTGTGGGAATGGGACGAACTTCGATATCGCGCGCCCCACCTCCATGACGGACGATGCTGCCACCAACTTTATCGGCTTCGGCAAGTAACAGCGATTTGTTGGCGAGTACAGCTTCGGCAGCATGATTGATGTCGGGTAGATCAAGTATCTGGATTTGACCGATCATCACAGGTTCGTCACTGGAGGTTGTGAAGCCGCCGCCTGCACGAAACAATCGAGCGGCATTGCTCACTGCGGCGACCACTGAAGGTTCTTCAATTACCATCGGGATAAGGTAATCTTTATTGTTGATTTGAAAGTTGGTGGCTATACCGAGGGGGAGGGCATAGACGCCGATTGCATTCTCAATCATGTTATCGGCCTGAGAAGCAGTGAGACCGTGTGTACCGAGTAGGGTTTCCTGTTCTTCGTGTGAGAGATCTGCCCATTGGGCAACCATTGAGACACGTTCTGAGAGCGGCTTCTTGTAGAAGCCGGGTAATCGAGAGGATTGATTCATTTTATGCTCTTTCAGTACAATCTGGTTGGAAGTTTATCAGCCGAGAGCTTTCAAAAACTATCAGGATGGTGAAAAAGAGAACAATAGGACTCGCGGACACCGTGATTTCCGATAGGGTTTGATAGGTTTTAGGGTGGGAGTTTGCTGTTGCAGCGGTTGGGAATAGCAGCCTACAGTGGGTTGTTGATACGTTTTTTGTGGTGGATTAGTGTTCTATTGTGCATCGGTGCCGTGTCGTATGGGGATCGAGTATTCGCCGATGTTGAAGTGCGGACGACACCTGTTTGGGACGGAACACTGCGGCGGATTTTTGTCCCAATCCTGATGTATCACTATGTGAGCGAATTACCAGAAGACGCTGATGAAGTGCGAACTGATTTGACGGTTACGCCGGATATGTTCCGGGCGCATATGCGTTATTTGAGTGAGCAGGGGTATGAAACTGTTTCACTTTATGAATTAAACGACGCACTCGCATATGGAAAGGCGCTACCCGCGAAACCCGTGATCTTGACTTTTGATGATGGGTATATTGATCATTACACTAATGTGTTCCCGATTTTGGAAGCGCAGGGGTATACCGGCACATTTTTTATAATTACCAGCCGAGCGGATGCACAAGATCCTGCATATATGACGTGGGAACAAATTTCTGAGATGTCCGGGACCGGTATGAGCATGGAGTCGCACACCAAAACACACCCTGACCTAAGGGAGCGCAGTCGAGACTTCTTGATTTATGAGATACTTGGGAGCTACGAGAGCCTGAAGGCGTTCACAGGGGTTTCGAATCATATGTTTGCTTACCCTGTGGGACGTTACGACGCGATGACATTGCAAATTGTGGGGGAGCTTCCGATCTGGAGGGCGGTTACAACGCAGTCGGGAGCGCTGCAAACCACAGATAACCGACTGGAAATGCCCCGGATGCGGATTCATGGAACCACCACGGTAGGTGGTTTAGCGGGACTGCTGCGGAGGGGATAAGCAAAACCCGCTCGAAAGGAGCGGGCTGATCGCATACTTGAGTTGTGTTCAGACCGATTTAGTCCGGCAGAATTTTGGTGTCCATGAAGGCGTCGATCCACGTCACAAAGATGAGGCCGATGGGCACATAAGTGACGATGAAATAGCCGAAACCATACTCCTCAAGGGTCATGCCTGCGGCTTCTGGCTTGAGGATGGGGAAGCCAACCACCACTATCAAGTAGGTGACCACGAAACCCAGAGCAAATGATACCAGCCACACAATCAGTCTCTTAACATTCAATGAAGACATGTAATGCTCCTACTTTTTGATCGCAGTGAATGGTGGTCATTTTAACGCTCAAAGCGGGTGGGACGCAAGTCTTTGTTGTTGATGAAGCGGACTCT
>JAFLCH010000001.1:35663-57508 GCA_017303775.1 Anaerolineae bacterium
GTGCAGGGAAGGGTGAAGCGGGGTTAGCTGAATTCATTTGAGGGGAATATTTTGCGAAACGTTTGAAACGTTGTTAAAGTTCGTCATGTTTTTATGACAGCCAAATCTTTATCATACATTTGGTGTTATCAACAGTGTGTTGTAAAAATATATGAGCAATCAGAGCACGATGTACGAAACTCCGGAGGGGGTATTTTATGGCTGACCTGTTCGACAAAATACAAACGGATGAAACGATCCGACGCGCAAAAGATGCAGCTGAAATCGGGATGTATCCTTATTTTCGGGCATTGAGTCATTCGGAAGGCGTGACAGCGACATTTGAAGGTAAAGAGGTGGTCATGCTTGGCTCCAACAATTATTTGGGGCTGACGACTGATGAGCGTGTGCGGCAAGCGGCAATTGAAGCGATTAAGCGTTATGGCACCAGCGTCACCGGCTCACGTTTCTTGAACGGGACATTGGAACTGCATCTGGAACTGGAACGCCGGCTGGCTAAGTTCGTGGGGATGGAAGCCGCGGTGGTGTTTTCGACCGGTTATCAGAGCAATCTGGGCGCAATTTCGTCGGTTGTGGGCGAGGGCGATTACGTCATTCTGGATAAAGACGACCACGCCAGCATTGTAGACGGCGTGACTATGTCGAGAGGCGAGATGAAGCGCTTCCGGCATAACAGCCTTGACAGCCTTGAGAGCGTGCTGAGTAAGCTGCCAGAGGACGCCGGTAAGCTGGTAATTGTAGACGGTGTTTATAGCATGGGCGGCGATATCGCGCCGCTGCCAGAGCTAGTCGCTATCTCCAAGAAGTATGGCGCGCGCATCATGGTGGATGACGCGCATGGAATTGGTGTGACGGGCGGAGGACGCGGCACCCCGCACCACTTTAATGTGACGGGTGATGTTGACCTGCTGATGGGAACCTTCAGCAAGAGTTTTGCATCGATTGGTGGGTTTATCGCGGGAAGCAAAGAAGTAATTTATTACATCCAGCATAAGGCAAGATCGTTGATCTTCTCGGCGGCACTTCCTGCCCCGAATGCGGCGGCTGTGCTGGCGGCGCTGGATATCATCGAGAGCGAGCCGCAGCACGTTGAGCAATTGTGGCAGAATGCTGAATATATGCGTAAGGGCTTCCTCGAAATGGGTTACAACATTGCCACCAGCAATACGCCGATTATCCCCGTGGTATTGGGCGAAGATTTCCGAGTCGGGCTGGCGTGGAATGCGCTTGTTCAGGAAGGCGTATACACAAATCCGGTTGTACCGCCGGCCACCCCGCCGAAAGGTGGCTTGCTGCGCACGAGCTATACGGCAACGCACCGAAAGGAACATCTGGATAGGGCACTGCATGCCTTTAAGGTGGTGGGTGAACGGCTGGATTTTATCCCTGTGAAAGATACGCTGACCCCGGCAAAATAGCCCATTGATCTGTTAATGTCGATAAGGCACCTCCGAGAGGTGCCTTTTTTGTTGCATTCTCATTTGACACATATAAGTTGCTCGCGTTAAGATTGTTGCAAATGCAACGTTTTAATAGATTTCTTCATTTTTACTGGTTAGTCATATATGAATCGATCTGCTCCTTTTCCCACCAGTCATCCTGAGCTTTCCGCGCGAATTTACCGCCTCATCAACGATTTGTATGTTTTGTTGGACGCCGCTGACCGAAAGGTTTTGTCGCGGTTTGGGCTGAGTGTGTCCCAGTACCGATTGATGATTTTGTTGAGCGATTATGAAGGGCATCATCTGACGACGTTGAGCGATCATTTGTTGTGTGCGCGGAGCACTGTGACACGGTTAATTGACCAGCTAGAAGCTAACGGACTGGTTGCGCGTAGTCATGATGAAGAAGACCGGCGCGCGCAATTCGTATGCTTGACGGAAAAGGGTAAGGTGGTGTGGGAAGCGGTGGCTGTAGAGCATGCGGCAGCTCTGGAGTATGCGCTAACAGGGTTAAGTGAACCTGAACGCAGCCAACTACTGGTGTTATTTGAGAAAACTCGTTTGGGACTGATGCGAAGCGCTGAACCCAGTTTGTAAAGGAAAGGAGTCGGGCAGACTGAACAAATCGATGTTTATTTCTGCTGTATCAATCCGAATAGTGAAAAGGAGTGAAAAATGCGCAAGAGTTTCATTTTGTTGTCCCTCGTTGTGATGATGATTATTTCAGTTTCGGTAAATGTGGCAGCGCAGAGCCGACCTGATCTGCTCATTTGGGCGGATAATACCCGTGCTCCAGCTCTGGCTCCGCTGGCAGAACAGTTTTCGAATGATTTTGGTGTGACCGTGCAGGTGCAGGAAATCGGACTCGGTGATATTCGAGCGAACCTGCCGGTAGCTGGCCCAGCAGGGGAAGGGCCGGACATCATTGTGGCGGTGCATGACTGGATCGGCGAATTGGTACTGAACGGATCGGTGGTGCCGATTGATCTGGGGGATAAAGCCGCTGAATTTTCGGAAGCATCGTTGACGCTGTTCACCTACAATGATCAACTGTACGGGATGCCGTATGCAGTTGAAAATGTAGCGTTCTTCCGTAACCCAGAATTGGTTCCTGATGCTCCGGCAACGTGGGACGAAGTCAGGACGATTAGCGAGGCGCTGCGGGACGCAGGAACATCTGAGTTCGGGTTCTTGCCACAGGGCAGTGACTCGTACCATTTCTTCCCGATTATGAGCGCGTTCGGCGGTTATGTTTTCGGGCTTGATGAGAACGGGAACGCGAACCCGAATGATGTCGGGATTGACAGCGAAGGCAGTATCGCGGGTCTGGAATGGCTGGATGGAATGGTGAAGGCTGGTTTGATCCCGAATTCGCTGGATTATGACACCATGCTTTCCAACTTCGAAACCGGTAAGTCGGCCATGATGATCACCGGGCCGTGGGCGTTGAACCGGTTGAATCAAAATGGTGCTGTTTACACTATCAGCGATATTCCAGCAGGGCCGGCAGGGCAGGGGAGTCCGTTCATCGGCGGGCAAGGTTTCATGTTGAGCGCGTACAACAATAACCAACTGCTGGCAGAAGCGTTCTTGCTGGACTTTATGGCGGCGGTTGAACCGATGCAGGCGCTGTATGACGCTGACCCGCGCCCACCAGCGTACTTGCCACTGCGTGAGACGCTTGAAAACGCTGATCTGGCGGCTTTCGACAGCGCGGGTAAGGCGGGTGTGCCGCAACCATCGATTCCTCAGATGGCGAGTGTGTGGGGTGCATGGCAAAGCGGGATCGGCTTCGTGATTTCGCAAGAACTGACCCCGGCTGAGGCTTTTGGGAATGCGGCGACGCAAATTCGGGATTTGATTGCAGGTAAAGCTCCTGAAGTTGCAGCAGGGCCTGTGACGGGTGATACCCCTCCGGCAGATGGGCCTCAGAATGTTTCTATTCCGGGCACGGTTCAGGTTCCGGCAGGGTGCGCAGGTGATTGGGACCCGGCTTGCGCAAACACGCAACTGGCATACAGCGCGAACAGTGATGTCTGGTCGAACACCTTCGTACTGCCGGCAGGCGACTATGAGTATAAGGTGGCCTTGAACAACGGTTGGGACGAAAATTACGGCGGTATGGCGGATGCTGGTGGGCCGAATGTGGTTCTGGCACTGGCAGAGGAAACCGCGGTAACGTTTGTTTATGACAACAAGACGAACTGGGTGGCAGACAGCGTGAATCATGTGATCGCGAGTGTGCCGGGTAGTTACCAAGCGGCGATCGGGTGCTCGGCAGATTGGGCGCCGGACTGCCTGCGGAGCTGGTTGCAAGACGTGGACGGGGACGGGATTTACAGTTTCTCTACCACTGCTATACCGGCTGGTGATTATGAAGCGAAGGTTGCGATTAACCAGACATGGGATGAGAACTACGGCGAGAATGGTGAATCTGGTGGTGCAAACCTGAAGTTCACGGTTCCGGCGGATGGGACTGAAGTGGTGTTCAGCTATGACGCGAGCACCAATATCCTGACCATTACGAGCGGTTAACTTCGTTGTTATTAAGAGGGTCGGCAGTATGCGAATGGCCGACCCTCTTAACCCGATGCAGGTGGGTTTACCGGTAAGCAGACAGCATTTTATTGTTGGAGGCTGGAGATGGCAGCGGTTACGACTGAGAAAGTGTATGGGCCGCAGGAGCCACGATCATTCAATTTTCTCTTTGGCATAGTGGTACGGCTAGCTGTTTTGGGTCTGGTGAATGCGGTGGCGTTCTGGTTGGGGTACAACCTGTGGCGCGATGGAAATACCGCATTAGGGATTGTGATTGTGGTGATTGCGTTAGGGGTGACGGTGATCAATCTGTGGCCGTCACTGTGGCCGCTGCGATGGATGTCTCCCGGATTAGCATTAATGGCGCTGCTGGCAATATACCCGATTTTTTATACGGTGTACGTGGCGTTCACGAATTTTAGCGACGGGCATCGATATACGAAGGCTGAAGCGGTCGCACTGATGTCGCGGACGAAGGTTCTGGCTGAAGGTGGGACGAGCTATCAATGGCAAGTTTACAGTAATGAAGCAGGCGAGTATGCGTTGTGGCTGACGGCTGAGGACGGGACGACATTATTCGCGCGACCGGGACAACCTGTTGAGAATGTGGTGGCGAATGAGTCGGGTGAGGGGCCGTATGATGAGAGCGGCGCACCGGCGACCATTGATGGATTCAGCCTGTTGACCGGTGGGGCGCGTTTTCAGGCACTGCGGGATATTCAGACGATCCAATTTGGTACTGAAGAAGCGCCGGTTGGGATTAAGTCGCGGAATGAAGCGGGGGCGTTTGTCTCCAAGTGGCAGTTTGATGCGGATCGAAATGTACTGATTGATGTGGAGAACGGTACTGAATATATCCCCAATGAAGTGACAGGGGATTTTGTGGCCGCGAGTGGGGCGACTGCTCCGCTGGGGTACTGGGTTCCGATCGGCTTCCAGAACTTTACGCGGATATTTACGAGCATTGCAGTGAGCGGCCCGTTGATCCGGGTGTTCTTGTGGACGATAGCATTCGCGTTTTTGTCGGTCATCACATCGTTCGCAGTGGGATTGATGATGGCGCTGCTGCTCAACGGGAGCGGGATTCGATACAAGATCATCAAATCCTTGTTGATTATTCCGTATGCGGTGCCGGGGATGATCAGCATTTTGATCTGGCGGGGGATGTTGAACCCGAATGGCGGGGTGATCACGTCAACGATCGCCAATTTGACCGGTTACACGGTTCCATGGCAGACGGACGCAGGGTGGGCGAAGGCTGGTATTTTGCTGGTGAACCTGTGGCTGTCCTACCCGTATTTTATGTTGATTTGCAGCGGGGCACTTCAATCGATTCCATCGTCGATTTATGAGGCGGCGGAAGTAGATGGGGCGAATGCGTGGAATAAGTTCTGGAGCTTGACACTTCCCCTCCTGCTGGTGGCTGTAGGGCCGCTGCTGATCGCATCTTTTACCTACAACTTCAATAATTACCTATTGATTGAGGCGATGTTCCAAGGTGGGCCGACGATGATTGGCACGAATGCGCCGCCGGTAGGCCATACGGATAACCTCATTAGCTACACATTCCGATTCGCGTTTGGGGCAGGGGGGACACGCGATTTTGGGTTCGCATCGGCGATTGCCATCATCATTTTTATCATGGTGGGGCTGCTGACGCTGCTACAGTTCCGTTTCACCAAACGGTGGGAAGAGGTGGGTGATAATGTCTAGTTTGATCACAAGCGATGCAGGACGCCTTTCCGCGACACGGGATTCGGACCCACGGAATTATGTGCGAGGGATCTTCACTCTGGCGCGGGTGATTGTCATCGGGTTGGCGTTGGTTTTCACCCTGTTTCCGGTTGTCTGGATTATCTCGGCGTCATTTAATCCGACCGGATCGATGGCTACGCAAACGTTAATTCCAACTAATGTGAAGAGCAGCGCTGATTTGTTCATTAACTTCACCAAGTTGTTGAATAATCCACAAGTTCCGTTCTGGAACTGGATTGGCAACTCGTTGGTAGTGTCGGTGATTACGACGGTTCTGTCGTTGGGGATTACGATACTGGCGGCGTATTCTTTTTCGCGGTTTCGATTTCGGGGACGGCGAAGCTTGCTAGTGACGATTTTGTTGGTGCAGGTGTTCCCGAATATTCTGGCGATGGTGGCCTTGTATTTGATGGTGCTACAAATCGGGCAATACATCCCATTCCTAGGACTGAACCAGCACGGCGGACTCATCATGGTGTATCTGGGTGGGGCGATGGGGGTGAATACGTGGTTGGTGAAAGGTTTCTTCGACACGATTCCGAAGGATATAGATGAATCGGCGCTGGTGGATGGTGCGACGCACTGGCAGACATTTTGGTATCTGGTCTTCCCGTTGGTACGCCCGATTCTCGCGGTGGCTGCGATGCTGGCCTTTGTGGGCACATTCAACGAGTTCATTCTGGCACGTATTTTGCTGAGCGACCGGCAGAATTGGACGTTGATGGTGGGCTTGTTCAATTTTGTGTCGGCAAAATTTACGGATGATTGGGGTGTATTTGCAGCAGGTTCGTTGATCGCAGCGACGCCGATTGTGATCTTGTACCTCTCGTTACAGAAATACATTGTGGGAGGACTGACGCAAGGGGCTGTGAAGGGAT
The DNA here is from genome assembly GCA_017303775.1 of Anaerolineae bacterium. Lineage (GTDB taxonomy): Bacteria > Chloroflexota > Anaerolineae > Aggregatilineales > Phototrophicaceae > CFX2. Next base: position 42,277 of record JAFLCH010000001.1, read on the forward strand.
AATCGCTTTTTGTGTGGGGATGGGGGTATTGAGCTGTTGGCTTACCCCATTACCGGAGGCATGATGGAAGAATTCATATTTGGAACATTGGCTAATGACCAATTAAAGGTCATGAATCACCGGATGACACGCCGGGGGTTGCAACACGCACATCATGTGCTGCCAAGCGACCCGGAACCGGGGCAGCCAATTACTTTAAGCGTACAAGTGGGTGGAGACCTGAAGGCTGACCGCGTGGCTTGTTATTATACGTTTGATGGGTCTCAACCCTCAGGAGAGCGTGGGGCAGCATATAACGGACAAGCCGCATTTTTTCAGCCGGTAGAGGTGATGTGGGATTCAGTGACATGGTCTTATCAGACTATGTGGACGGTAACATTACCTCCTGTGCAAGAACAGGCACTGCTGCGGTATCAGATCGGCGCGTGGTCGGATGATACACAAGAAGTTTTTGCGGATTGGCCTCATATCAAGCATGCTGCGGAGATCGCGGCTACGGCGTTTTTTAGAGGCGAAGCGCTGCCTAATCATATACAGGCGGGTGATCCATATCGTCCACACACGTTTGTGCTTTCAATAGATGAGCTAAAACCTCCGCAGTGGGCGCGTGATGCCGTGATTTACCACGTTTTTGTGGATCGGTTTTTTCCCGGTCAAGGGCGGAATTGGTCGCAGACAGATGATTTGAACGGGTTCTGTGGTGGGACGCTCTGGGGAGTGGCTGAGAAACTGGATTACATTGAGGAATTGGGGGTGAACTGTATTTGGCTCAGCCCTGTGTTTTGCAGCCCGACGCATCATGGTTATGATGTCGTGGATTACAGCAATGTTGAACCACGATTAGGGGGGGACGATGCGCTGCACTTCCTTGTTGAAGCGGCTCATGCACGCGGGATTCGGGTGGTTTTAGATATTGCTTTGAACCACCTATCCCATTTGCATCCTTATTTTCAAGATGCGGTCAATAACCCTAATAGCCTTTACCGTGATTGGTTCACTTTTGATGATTCCGAAGTCGGGTACCGCAGTTTCTTTGGTGTTGAGAGTATGCCGCAGGTTAATGTGGGGAATCCTTCGGCACGCAATTGGCTGATCAACGTCGCGCGGTATTGGTTGAATCAGTTTGATGTGGATGGTTTTCGGTTGGATGTCGCTGATGGGCCGGGGCCAGATTTTTGGACTTATTTCTGGTTAGCCTGCAAAACTGAAAAACCGGACTGCTTCTGCTTCGGCGAAGTCGTGGACGCCCCCGACGTTCAGCGGCAGTATATGGGACGGTTGGATGGTTTGCTGGATTTTCATCTGTGCGATGCAATGCGGCGGACATTTGCTCAGAAACGTTGGTCTGAGATGGATTTTGAACGGTTTCGGTCACGACATGAGCAATACTTTCCGCCAGATTTCTTGATGCTAAGTTTTGTCGATAATCATGATATGGATCGGTTCTTGTTCATGGCTGAAGGTGAAAAGGAATCTCTATATCGAGCGGCAGCAATCCAGATGAGCTTGCCTAACATTCCGGTCATTTATTATGGAACTGAAGTTGGTATTACCCAAGCGGTTAGCAGTAGGGCCGGGTATGGACTACACGTTAACCGTGTTCCGATGTTGTGGGGCGACGAACAAGACGGGATGATGCTCCAGCTTTATAAAGATTTGATCGCACAACGCAGGCGATAAATAAAAAGGTGTCGCCATTTCGGCGACACCTTTTTTGTTCCGGGAGGATCAGGTGATTTCGCTAAGGCGGACAGGGCGACCTTCAAGGTGGGACTTTTTAGCTGCAAGCCCCATGACGACCGGAACTCGCCCGTCATGCCCGGTCACAGAAACCGGTTTGTCGTTGATGATAGCATCTACGAATGCTTGCATCTCTGACTCGTAGGATTGGGTATACCGCTGCATGAAGAAGTTCAGTGGAAGGTCGCGGTGGATGCTTTGTCCGGTACTGATGGTGGCAGCATTGGGGTAGATGTTGTCTGTGGCGATAGCCCCGCCGCTGCCGAAGGCTTCGACACGCTGATCATAACCGTAGACTGCTTTGCGGCTGTTATCAATGGTTACTGTGACGCCGTTGGCAAATTTCATGACTACGAAGGCTGTATCGACATCACCGGCTTCGCCGATGGCTGGATCTACTTTGACTCCTGCGACTGTATAGATTTCCACAGCTTCACTGCCTGTTAAAAAACGTGCCATGTCGAAATCATGGATAGCCATATCGAGGAAGATGCCACCCGATACTTTGACGTAGCTGATCGGGGGTGGAGCCGGATCGCGGCTGATGATATGGAGTATGTGGAGTTCGCCAATTTCACCGCTGGTGATGGCCTGACGGACGCGAGCATAGTTGGCGTCGAAACGGCGGTTGAAGCCAATTTGTAGTTTCACACCGGATTTTTTGACTACTGCTAGGGCCGCATCAATACGCTTTAAATCCAGATCGATTGGCTTTTCACAAAAGATGTGCTTGCCAACCTGAGCAGACTCCGTGATGATTTGAGAATGTGTATCGGTGGCTGAACAGATGGCTACTGCGTTAATGGAGGTATCGGCGAGAATGTCGCGATAGTCTGCTGTAGCAGTCGGGATATGAAGGCGCGAAGCTAATTCTTTGGCAGCCGATTCGACGACATCCGCAACTGCAACCACTTCAACCCCCGGAACCCGCTGGACAAGCGTTTCCGCGTGAACTTTGCCGATTCGTCCTGCTCCAATTACACCGATTCTGAGTGACATTTTATGAACCTTTTGATGATATAGAAGTCATTGAGCCACAACGACTAAAAGTAACGTTCTTTCTGCTTTGCTTGTTCGAAGCCTTTACGGGCTTCTTGGACAGATGAGTTTTCCGAGATTTCGGCTACTGCTACATCCCACCACGATTCATAACCAGCGACTCGCTGACGGCGATCTGTTTCGATGACAATGCACACTGTTTCAGTCATCGATTGCGCTTGTAGGATGGCATTCGCCAGTTCGTCCCGGTTAGCAGCGCGGATGATGTGTGCGCCGAGGCTGCCCGCATTGGCTGCAAAGTCGATGGGGAGTACATCGCCATCCAGATGGCCGGAGTTCGTGCGATAACGATATTTCGTGCCGAAACCATCGCTGCCTACAGACTTCGAAAGGCCACCAATGCTGGCGTAGCCATGATTGTCGAGCAATACGATGATTAGTTTGATCCCTTCCTGAACAGCAGTCACTATTTCTGAAGACATCATCAGATAGGATGCATCGCCGACCATGACATAAACATCACGTTCTGGTGCGGCCATTTTTGTGCCTAAGCCACCGGCAATTTCGTAACCCATGGTCGAGAAGCCATATTCGAGGTGGTAGCCTTTGGGGTCACGAGTGCGCCAGAGTTTATGAAGGTCACCGGGAAGGCTACCCGCAGCGCAGAGCACCACATCCTGGGGTTTGGAAAGGGTGTTGACAACGCCGATGACCTCACCCTGACTGATGAGTGGGCCGTGTTCGAGATTGTAGATGCGGGTGACTTCGGCATCCCACTCGGCGTTATATTGTTTTGCTCTTGTTTGATAGCTGGCAACCGTTTGGTAACCATCCAGTCCTAAGAGTAGTTCGTCGAGTACGGCACGCGCATCACCAATGAGGGGCAGCGCTGCGTGTTTGTGGGCATCGAAATCAGCGACGTTGATATTGATAAACCGGACATCCGGATTCTGGAACGCCGTTTTAGAGGCGGTGGTGAAATCGCTGTAGCGGGTTCCAATCCCGATAACGAGATCGGCCTCTCGAGCGAGGATGTTGGCTCCATGCGTTCCGGTGACCCCGATTGCCCCTAAGTTCAGCGGATGGTTGTAGGGTAGTGATCCCTTACCCGCCATCGTTTCGCCGACGGGTATGCCGGTTTTATCGACAAAGTGCTGGAGGACATCAGTGGCATCACTGTAGATAACGCCACCTCCAGCAACGATGACGGGCTGTTTGCTGTTTTTGATCCACTGGATGGCTTGTTGAATACTGGTCACATCCGGACGGTTGCGAGGTATGTGCCAAACGCGCTTTTCAAAGAACGCGGCGGGATAATCGTAGGCCATGGCTTGAACATCTTGCGGAAGGGCAAGGGTGACTGCACCCGTTTCAGCAGGGGAGGTGAGCACGCGCATTACTTCCGGCAGGGCTGTGATGATTTGCTCAGGTCGATTAATACGATCCCAGTAGCGGGAAACCGGTTTGAAGCAATCATTGACCGAAATGTCTTGAGAATTATTGGATTCGAGCTGTTGGAGCACCGGGGCTTGAATGCGTTCGGCGAAGATGTCACCCGGCAGCAAGAGCACAGGAAGACGATTGATGGTTGCCATGGCTGCACCGGTGATCATGTTGGTTGCGCCGGGGCCGATGGACGAAGTGCAGGCAAATGTTTGGAGACGGTTTTTCATTTTGGCATAGGCTGCGGCGGCGTGAACCATGGCTTGTTCATTACGCGCTTGATGGAAGCGGAAATCAGAGGCGTACTGCTGGAGCGCCTGCCCGACTCCGGCAACGTTACCGTGGCCAAAGATGCCCCAGCAACCTGCGAAGAAGGCCTGTTGCGTTCCGTCCCGTTCCACAAACTGATTTTGAAGGTACAGAATAATGGCTTGAGCCATTGTTAGCCGTTTGGTGGTCATCAAAATCCTCTATTTCTTAACAGGCATGTGCCAATATTAAAACCCGGGTGGATGATGGTAATGTGTCGGGTGTGATTGTGACTTCAGTATCGCAGGCGAAATCAACTTCTTGAGGGTCGAAGTAGTTGAGGAATGATTGAATCCAGAAGGTGTTGCGCGGTTTGTAGCGCAGGGTTCTAAAGTGCATGGGAATAACCAGCTTGGGTTGGGTACGATCGATGACGACTTTAAGATCATCAAGACGAATGGTAGGATGACCACCGGCTAGTGCAAGCAGCACATCTACACCAGAAAAGAACCGTAGTTGATCTTCAGTCAATGCATTGCCAATGTCACCCAGATGACCAATGCTGACACCATCAACGGTAAAGCGATACATGCCATTTTGATCGGGGTCATGGAACTGATGGTCAAGGGCTTCCATGGCTTCGATGGCCTGAAAGGTGATGTCTTTTTCGATGCGCTGGCCTCCATTCTGGGCAACGTGCAGCGCATTCATGATTATGGGCGAACCGGGAACGAGATCCGCCCGGCAGTGGAAGGTATCGTTGTCGGAGGAGATGATCACTATATCGGGCGAGTCGGGAATAGGCAGGTAGCCACTTGTTTCGGGCGTATAGGGATCGGTGACAATGGTAGTGTCGTTTTGAGCCGTAATCAGGAAGCTGGCGTGTCCATACCACTTTATTTTCATGAGTGTTACCCTCTGTTGTAAAAAGAAACGTATTATTTGACGATGGGCAGACGCGGATCGAGACCTGTCCACGTTTCTTTGACCCAAGCGTAAGCCGGATCATCGGCATTGGCCAGCGACTGGGCTGAACCAGCTAAGAAGTTCAGATAATAGGTGGTATAGCCGTGGGCGCTGACAACGGGATGATAACCCTCTGGAATTAACACGGCATCATGGTTTTGGGCAAGCATGAGCGCATCGATGTGACGATCATCGGTATAGACTCGCTGATAGGCATAACCGGCTGGTTTGTCTAGTTTATAGAAGTAAATCTCTTCAAGATCAGCTTCTAAAATATTGCCATTTTCATCGGTACGATGGATGTCATGTTTGTGGGGAGGGTAACTCGACCAGTTACCTCCGGGGGTGTAGACCTCGACAGCGATGATGCGCTGACAGTTGAATCCGGGGGGGAAGATGCTGTTGATCTGACGCGAGGCGTTTGCCCCACCACGCAATTCGACTGTGCTCGTTTCTGGTGTGACTAATTGCGCGGGATGATCTTGTTCTGTTTTAACCCAGCAAATTGCCACTTCAAAACCACCGGTGAGCGCTTCGATTTCATAGCGGGTGTGGCGTGATAGGTACAGCGCATAGGGTTTACCGTCAAATACTGTCGCACGCTGACCTATGTTCCGGAAATCCCCTGCGGATGTATGAATGTGACACTTGCCCCCCAGTATCACGAAACCATATTCGTAGTCACCTGTCTCGCCCTGATACTTCTCACCTTGATTCATGCGGCGGGCTTCCATATTGAGATAATCCCAACCCGCGTCTGCTGCGTTTACCGTGGCAAAGACACCATTCTCACCAGTGTCTTTGGATCGGATGAGCATGTTTTCGGCTGTGTAGTGCATAAATTATCCGTTTCTCTGAAGAAATAAATTGACAGAATTGATTATGCCCAATTTATGACTAATTTGAGGGTAATTATAACACGCGGCGATGCAGTACGGGTATTTGCGAAGATGGAAAGTTGGTTGTTGATAAAACAAGAGGGCGTACACCCTCTTGTTTTTATTTTTCGGACATGCGGGTGATGACAACCCCTTCAGTGAATATTTTCTGACTGAAGAAGAAGATCAAGATAGGGGGAATGATCATGACAACTGAGGCAGCCATGATGAGATGCGTATTTACACTATAAAGGGCATTGAAGGTTTGCAGGCCAACCGCCATCGTCCAGTTTTCACGACTGTGCAGGAAGATGAGCGGCTCGTAGAAATCATTCCAAGCGTAGAGAAAGTGGAATATGGCCACCGAAACCAGCGCTGGACGCGACATGGGTAGGATGACATACAACAGGATTTGGAGCGGAGATGCACCATCCAGTTTTGCGGCATCATCTAGCTCAAGTGGGATGGTCATGAAGAACTGCCGGAGTAAAAAAACGTCATAGGCATTGGCGAAGAACTGCGGCACAATCAATGGCAGGAGCGTGTTCACCCAGCCCAGTTGTTGAAAAATGACGTACAGCGGGATGAGCGTGACTTGCCGGGGCAACATGATGGTGGAGAGCAAGACTAGAAATAGAATGTTCAGCCAGCGGGCGCGAAAGCGAGAGAAACCATAGGCAACTAGTGAGCACGAGAAAAGCATGCCAGCCATTCCCACGAAGGTCACTATAAGTGTGTTGATAATGTAGCGGTCGAATGGGACGGCTGTGAGCGATTCCGGATAGTTTTCCGGATGGATGCTGATTTCGCGGACTAGTGTTTGATCTGCAATTTTTAATTCATAGGTGGTTTCGGGATTGGCCGGATCGACAAAAATACCCATGCCGCCGGGACGATTGCGAGTGAGCGCCAATTGTTTTTGTTCACCTTCAAGGGTAACGATGTACAGCGGTTCGCTTTTACCGTTGACGGATACTTCAATCTGGCGCATGGGCATTAGTTCGAGAGATGCCTGCCGGATTTGTGCTCGATCTCGTAATGAGAATGAGATCATGTACATGAGTGGAATCATAATGATGACCGCACCTGCCCCTAACATCAGCGTGAAGACGGCTTTGATGAGCAAGTTTTGGCTCCGGAAGGGCTTGCGGGGTAGGGTTGTTTCGATCATATTTTCGGAACCAGATGTCAGCGGATTGGATGTTGTGGAAGCCATTAGCTTTTTGCCCTCAATTCACCTTCGTAATAAACCCAGAGTGATGATGAGCGAAATACCAAGGCCGTGAGTAGTAAGATTATGATGAAGAGTACCCACGCCATCGCTGAAGCATATCCCATCTCGTTGTAGCGGAAGGCGTTTTGATACAGATAAAGGTTATAGAAGAGGGTCGAGCGAACCGGCCCACCTACTTCGGAGTTGACCGCACCCGATGCGATATAGGCCTGCGCGAAATAACTGAAAGTGGCGATGAGACCTAAGACCAGATTGTAAAAGATCACTGGAGACATCATGGGAATGGTGATGAAGCGAAAGCGCTGCCAACTTGCTGCACCATCAACTTTGGCAGCATCATAGAGGTCTCTGGGAACACTTTGAAGCCCAGCAAGATAGATAATCATATTTTGCCCGATGCCCCACAAACCCATGATGACAAGGGAAGGAAGTGCCCAATTTGGGTCGGCGAGCCAACCGGGGCCTTTGATGCCGATTCGTTCCAGTAATTGATTGACGACACCAATCTGCGGGTTAAACAGAATCACCCAGAGGAGCGTAACGGAGACGCTGGAAAGGATGGATGGTAGGAAATAAATTGTGCGCCAGATGCGGACACCGGGTACATCTTGATTCAAAAGTACTGCGAGCATGAAACTCAGAATAAGGCCAGACGGCAGGGATAAAGCAGCGAAGTAAAGCGTTACCTTTAGAGACTGCCAGAATAATGGATCTTGAAACAATCGGGTGTAATTATTCAAACCGATCCATTTAGGGGCACTGATGACATTGTATTCCGTAAATGAAAAGTAGAGAGAGGCCAACATAGGGCCAAGGGTAAGAAGGATAAAGCCAATGAGCCACGGGACAACAAAGAGATACCCTGTAGCCGATTCACGTTTGGCTAGTGTCCAACTTTCAGTATTGAGAATGCGCATGGTGTTGACCTCCGATTCCTCAGCGTTTGCGCGAAGTGCAAACAGGGGCAGTCAACTTGTTCTCACCCCTGTTTGTATTACTCGATTCGTATTAGTTAAGGCTGTTTTGCCCAATACTCATCCAGAATTTGCTGAAGCGAGGCATTGGTCTCGTCGAGAACTGCTTTAGCATCGGTGTTTTCGCCCGAAGCGATTAACCCATAAGCATAATTTAATGTGTCATTGACGCGACCCCATTCCGGAACCCATGATTCGTGATTCGGTGCATCAAGGTAGTTGATGGCTTCAAAGGCAACATTGAGATCTAAGTCAGGGAACCGTTCCTGCAATGCGGCGCGGAAATCGTCTGCGACTGAGGCGCGAGCAGGTACGCAACCGTAGATTAGGCAGACATCCACGATTTGTTCGGGTGAGGTCAGCCACTTCATGACTTCCCATGCTTCCTCTTTGTTCGTGGCTGTTTCGGGAATGGTGAAGTTGTCGGCATGGATGCGGGCGATGCGTTCGCCTTTCTGGTTGAATGGGGCCGGGGCGATTCCGACTTCGAAGGGTAGATCGTTGAGTGCTTCACCCAAATACCATGTGTGTGTATAGAACATGGCGATCTGGCCACTGTCCAGCGGAGCCGCACCGGTTGATTCGATACCAGTCTGCTGTTCGCCGTTCGGGATAAAGTGATCGACCCACATACCGTCACTAAACCATTGAAGCCCATAAATCCATTCTTCGGAGTTGGCGGTTGCAGTTTTGAAGTCGTCACTGGTTGGTCGACCAATGCCGGGAGCGCCCCAACGGGTGAGCACACCGCGCATATCTGACCATGCGTCTGAGAAACCCCATTGAACGATGTTTTCAGCATCAAATTCGGGCATGGTTGCATCATAGCCATTGGCATCCAATGTGAGGAGCATGGCACGATTACGCAGCTCATCCATCGTCCAAGAAGTATCGGCATAATCCGAGGGAGGATAATCAACGCCGCTCGCATCGAACATATCAATGTTATAGAGCACAAACGATGGGAAGAGGCCAAGTGGGAGACCGGTATTCATTTCCGGATAGCTGTTCAGTTCAAGACTGGGTGCGTAGAAGTCAGTGGTGTCGAACTGCTCGGCTTCGAGGAATGGGGTAATATCTGCCCAGCTATCAAAGAACTGAGCGATAGTGGAGATCCCGTTCGGGCCGACAAGTTGAGGGGCATTGCCACCGGCAAGCATTGCTAAGAGACGTGTGCGGGATTCTTCTACCGGAACGATCAAAAATTCAATTTCGATACTGTCGTGTGAGGCGTTAAACTTCTCAGCAAGCGCTTCTTGTTTGGGGATTTGATCTGGATCCGTACCTGTACCCAACCCGACAAATATGGTGACTTTTACTTTTTCTTGAGCAGCAACTGGAGCAGCTATGAGTAGTACGAGGCAACAGAGCAGAACCCAACGTAACTTGTGTTTCATACAGCAATCTCCTCATTGAAGCAGGACGAACGATAACCTCTATTTACTATGAAAGCGCTTACAGAAAGCGTTTTCATGAATTTAACAAGTTTTTTCTTTATGTGTCAAATTTTGATCTCTATGAGCCGCAAGTGTGCTACCTGAACAATGATTGACGCATCGAATTCTTGACCATGAGATTAAATTCAGTTAAGCTATGAAAGCGTTTACTGTAAGCGCTTTCAAACCGAAAGTTTACTTGTATTCTATATGTGTGCTTATGTCAGATATTGGTGAAAATTCAAGGGCAACTATTGGTGATGTTGCTGAACAGGCTGGTGTGTCGATTGCAACTGTAAGCCGTGTCATTAACCAAACAGGCCAAGTTGCAGAGGAGACAGCTGCTCGCGTGTGGGCAGTGATTGAAGCGTTGAACTACAGCCCGCATCCGGCTGCGCGGGGGTTGGCAACCCGCCGAACCAATACGCTTGGTCTGGTACTGCGCGATATTAGTGGTGAGTTCTTTGGCCCGATGTTGCGTGGTATCGAAGCTGGAACCCGTGAAAATGGATTCGACCTGTTGATTCATTGTACAAATCGTTTTGAGGGTGACGCGACTCCGGCACAGTACGCTTTGAGCGAGCATAATTCGGACGGGCTGCTGGTGTTTACGGATAGTCTTGATGAGGCAGAACTGCGGCGATTGTATCGGGCACAGTTTCCGGTTGTGCTGCTGCACCGTTCTTCTCCACCGGGTCTCAATATTCCATGCGTATCGTTTGAGAATAAATCCGGGGCACGAAAGCTGATTGATTACCTCATCGAAGTGCGAGGCTATCGCCGGATTGCATTCTTAGCAGGGCCGGAGGGGACGGAAGATTCTTATTGGCGGGAAATGGGGTATCGGGAAGCGCTGGCAGCACATGGGATTGCGTTTGACCCGACCTTGATTGAAGTCGGTGGCTTTGACGAAATTCAAGGAAAGATGGGTGTGAAACGGCTGCTGGAACGAGAAACGGCTGTTGACGCAATTTTTGCCGCGGATGATGATTCCGCGATTGGTGTACTGGAAGGGTTGAGAGAAGCGGGATTGCGCGTGCCGGAGGATATTGCTGTTGTAGGGTTTGATGATATTCGATTGTCGAAGCATCTGACGCCCCCGCTGACTACGGTTCGTGCGCCGATCGAGACAGCAGGTCGTGAGGCGGTGCGGCAATTGGTTAATCTGGTGCGTAGCGGAACGGCAGAGCGATTGGTTTTGCTGCCAACTGAGCTGGTGATCCGGCATTCGTGCGGTGCTCCATAGCCGGAATGCAGCTAAGAACGTACTGAATATGTGCAGTTAACGTCTGCGCATATGAGCAAAGCGAAGTCTAGAAAGCTGAAAGAGTAAGTCGATCATGAAAGTAGCTGTTATTGGGGGAGGTTCATCTTACACCCCCGAATTGATCAACGGATTTGTGGAACGACAAGATTCGTTCCCGATGACTGAATTGTGGTTGATGGATATATTGCCAGAACGGCTGGAAATCGTGGGGAAATTTGCCCAACGTATGGCAAAGGCGGCAGGAGCACGCTTCGAGGTGCACCTGACCACGGATCAACGGGAAGCCGTTGCCGGGGCACAGTATGTGCTGACACAGCTGCGCGTTGGGTGGATGGCGGCGCGGCGCGAAGATGAGTATCTGGGGCTGCGACACGGATTGATCGGGCAAGAAACGACGGGCATTGGTGGGATGGCGAAAGCGCTGCGGACGATACCTGTTATTTTGAAGATTGCCGCTGATATGCAAGAACTGGCACCAGATGCGCTGCTGGTTAACTTTACTAATCCGGCGGGATTGAACACTGAAGCGTTAGCGCGATATGGCGGTAATGTTCAGGCAGTGGGGGTGTGCAATGTTCCGATTACGACGAAGATGGGGATGTTGAAACGGCTTGGTATCACGGCTGAACCGGGGCAGGCTCAACTGGATACACTGGGGTTGAACCATCTGACGTGGCACCGAGGATTCAAGATTGATGGGGAGGATTTGTGGCCGCAAATCTTCGAGAGTTATGTAGCTGAACTCAAGAGCGGCGCTAACACTGATTGGGATGTAGATACGGTCGAGTCCTTGGGTATGATTCCAAATTATTACCTCCAATACTTCTACTACACTGACCGCAAGTTCGCGAGCCAGCAGAAATGGCCGCCCTCAAGAGCCGAAGAAGTCATGCAAATTGAGGATGAGTTGTTCCGGCAGTACGCTGAGCCGGATCGAAGTGTGCCGCCAGAGGGGTTGATGAAACGTGGGGGTGCTTATTACTCGACGCTGGCGACCCAACTGCTCAATGCTCATTACAATGATTTGGGTGAAACACACGAGGTTAATGTACCTCATCGCGGGGCAGTGAAGGGATGGCCGGAAGATTGGGTGTTGGAAATGCCGTGCCGTATTGACCGGGCTGGTGTCCATCCACTGCCAACCGACCCTCTGCCGCTAGCTTGTTTTGGCCTCATAGCCCAAATTAAGGCTTATGAACTGCTGACGGTGGAAGCTGCAGTTAAGGGTGATCGTGATGCGTTGTATCAGGCGCTGCTGACGCATCCTCTAGGGCCGTCCGCGGATCAGGTGCATGTGGTGCTTGAAGACTTGTTGGAAACCAATAAGCAGTACTTGCCTCAGTTTTTTACTCGTGAAACTCATTGATGATAGATAGAAGGTTACTCGTGAATCCTAATCCTGTTTTACGTAAACTCGGTTTTTCTAATGATGACCGGTTGGTGATTATTCATGTTGATGATGTGGGAATGTGTCAGGCGACACTTTCGGCATATGAGGACTTGTTAGACTTTGGATTGATTTCATCGGCGGCGGTGATGGTTCCGTGCCCGTGGTTCCCGGCAACAGCAGCGTTCTGTAGAGCGCACCCTGAAGTCGATATGGGAGTACATCTCACTTTTAACAGCGAGTGGGATAGTTACCGGTGGGGGCCACTTTCTACCCGCGATGCCGGCAGCGGTTTGTTGGACGACGAGGGATATTTTTACCGGCGACAACCCCCGGTGCAAGCCAGTGTGCAGGAAGCGGCGGTTGAGCCGGAGATGCGGGCACAGATCGAGCGGGCATTGGAGGCGGGTATTGACGCGACCCATACCGACAGTCATATGGGGACGGTGGCGCATGAAAAATTCTTGCCTGCGTATTTACGTGTGGCACGCGATTACCAACTTCCGCCGACGGTTATGTTCCGAGGGGATAAACTCGGTTTTAGGGCGCGGGGATTGGATGATTCGTTGAGTATGCTGGCGGCAGAGGCAAGCGCGACATTTGAGGCGGAGGGGATTCCGCTGCTTGATCATGAGGTTGGTCTGCCACTGGATAAACCGGAAAATAGGCTGGAACAAGCGAAACAGATTATCTCGGAGCTGCCGCCGGGGATTACCCATTTTTATATTCATGCGGCGCAGGATACCCCTGAACTGCGGGCTATTGCACCGGATTGGCCGAGCCGTGTGGCTGACTACGAGACGTTCTTGAGTGTTGAACTGCGCGATTTCATCCGAAACAGCGGGGTGCAGGTGATTGGTAACCGTGTCCTTCGTGATTTGATGCGGCAGTAGATTATGGGACGTTATTTCTTAGGCGTTGATATTGGCGGCACTAAAAGTCATGCGATCATCAGCGATGAAAGTGGGGGTGTAGTCGGTGCAGGCATGGCTGGCCCCGGTAACCACGAAAGCGTGGGTTATGACGGGTTTCGCCGCGTGCTGCATTCAATCGTCGAGCAGGCGGCTGCTAACGCTGCGATTCGACTGGACGAGATTGCCGGAGTGGGATTGGGAATCGCGGGGTTTGATTGGCCTTCGGACGAGGAGCCGCACCGGAAAATTATCACCGAGATGCTGATTCCCGCTCCATTTGCGTTTGTGAATGATGCGGTGATTGGGCTGATTGCCGGGGCGCGTTTAGGGTGGGGCATTAGTATTGTGGCCGGGACGGGCAATAACTGCCGGGGACGTGATGCTGATGGGCGAGAAGGGCGTGTGGCAGGTGTTGGGCGCTGGACGGGCGAGCATGGTGGTGGTGGTGACCTTGTTGTCAAAGCGGTTCAAGGGGTAACCATGGCTTGGACACGCCGAGGCCCGGCAACGCAACTCACTGAGCGATTTCTAGCGCATGTGGGCGCGCGAGATGTAATTGACTTGCTGGAGGGGTTGTCGAGAAATCGTTACTGGTTGGGGGCTGAGGCGGCGATGCTGGTGTTTGAGGCTGCTAACGAAGGCGACGCAGTTGCTCAAGAGGCGATCCGGTGGGTGGGGCGAGAGTTGGGCAGCATGGCGGTAGGTGTGGTGCGGCAATTACAGTTCGAGGCGCTGGAATTCGATGTGGTGCTGACGGGCAGCTTGTACAAAGGCAGTCCGTTGATTGCGGAGATGGTCGCCAAGACACTGCATGAGGTTGCTCCCGGCGCGACATTGGTTCCGCTGACTGCGCCGCCGGTGGTGGGGGCGGTGATGCTGGGTATGGAACAGGCAGGCACGGCCTATACCCTGCTGCGCGAGAGACTTGTGCAGTCGGCAAGTGAAACGTTATATGGAAAGCCCCAGTATGAGGAAGCTGATGAATAGCTTTCGGGTGGGATATGCTCAGGCGGTGATCACACCGAGTCTGGCGAAACCGGTGTATCTGGCAGGATTCGGGCAAAACAGGTTAGCCGAGTCGGTTCACGATGACTTGTATGTGCGAACGCTGGTGATTAGCGACGGTGAGACGCGGGCCGCGCTGGTGACATTGGATTTGCTGGGATTGGCGCGGCATCACTGCCTTGAGATCGAAGCGCGCGTGCAGAGACTGGTCGGTGATTTGCAGGTGATCATTGTGTGCACGCACGTTCATCATGCTCCGGATGTGATCGGGCTGTGGGGGAAGGACGAAAGCACTTCAGGCATTGATGAGGCGTATTTCGAGACTGTCAAAGCGGCGATTGAGGCGAGCGTGCTGAAGGCTATCGCGGATATGCAGCCCACGGATATGAAGATCGCGGCAGTTAATGTGCCGAAAGTGGCGAAGAACGCGCGAAACCCGATGATTTTGGACGAGGAATTAAGCTGTATCCAATTTGTGCGTGATGGAAAGGCTGTGGTGAATTGGCTGGTTTTCCCGTGTCATCCGGAGGTGCTGTGGGAGCATAATCCACACATCACATCGGATTATGCAGCGACGCTGCGCACCCAGACGGAGGCGGCGACGGGAGCGGCGACTGTGTTTATGGTCGGGGCGTTGGGCGGGATGATGACGCCCGATGTGATTGACCACAGCTTTGATGAAGCGGAGGCGATGGGGAAGGCGCTGGCGGACGCCGGATTGAAGGCGTTAAGCATGGCTG
>JAFLCH010000010.1:0-34537 GCA_017303775.1 Anaerolineae bacterium
CCGGGGCCGCCTGAATCAGGAACCGGGCGTCTGTAAAGATAAATCAACGGTGTATTCAGCTCCTGACTTTCTACATTAGCCCAGCGAGAGACAACATTGGGGATTTCGCCCCCTATATCTTCGCCATCCTTTTGTGCTCGCGCCCCACCAGCTCCGCCAAAGGTGTCCGTTAATGGCGCAACAAAAAATGCGCCTGAAGCGGTTAAACCATGCGTTTCGATATGGGCATGACTGCCGTGCCAGACAGCAGTTGCCCGATGTTTATATTTCTCGCTGGCGCCCATCATTTTCGAGAGGACGAGTGTAGAAAGATTGTTTACGATCTGGATTGTGCCCACTGTGGCAATGGAGATAGGAGCGGGACGCTGGCAGTTCACGACGGATGACTGAGGGGCTATCATCTTTATTGGTCGTGTTACCCCATCGTTCCACGTTACATCCCAAGCTAATAGGGGAAAGATCGGCGCGAACATCGCTCCCCAAGACGCCCAGTAGCAACAATTGACTCCTACCGATGATTGTGGACTAGAGCCTGTAAAGTCATAGGTGAGTGTGTCATCCTTTTTGGTCATGGCCAACTGCACGACCAAAGTCGAGCCGTCGTGTAAGTCAATATACTCACGTCCGTGCCAAGTCCCATCTGGTAGTTCACGCAGGCGTTCTCGAATGAGTTGTTCGGACTGTTGGATAAGGGCTTCTGAAACGCTGTTGACCATCTCGACGCCATAATCATGATAGAGTTTGTTCATGCGGTCTTTGGCTACGAAATTGGCAGCTAACTGCGATTTCATGTCGAGTTGGGTCATGCCGGGGTCGCGCACCATATTCAAAAAGGTTTCGACAACATCTTTGCGCATGACACCGCGTTCAATGATTTTTAGCCCTTTGGTCTGAAAGCCTTCATGGTAAGATTCAGTAGCATTGGGAGAAAAGCCTCCGGGATCAATCGCGCCAATGTCGGTTACATGAACAAAATTGGCAACAAAGCCCGTCAAATTCCCTTCATAAAAAATAGGCGAGATGAGATAAACATCCGGAGGGTGCAAAGCGGCTGTATAGGAGTCGTTGAAAAAGTAGACATCCCCTTCATAAATCCCGGGATTTTCAGAGAAATTGGCGATGATATGCTTTACCGCCTGCGAGGCGCTAGTCAGATGATGAAGAAACCCCACACCCCCAACCATGAGACCACCATCAGCTTTGTAGAGGGAAACCATCATGTCATGTCCCTCATTCGTGATCGGTGAACCGGAGACATTTTCCAGTGCGATGATGGCTTCATCAATCACTTGCAGCAATTTGTGGCGGATAATTTGAAACGTTACTGGATCCAGCGTCGTCATGAGTTTACCTCGCGGGCTATAATCAGGTTTTTATATTTATCGACATGAGCTACTTGGTCAGGATTGGTGACGACAGTTGTAAATGGTGTCCAGATGATCGCGGGGCCGGGTATTCTGTTGCCGGGAACGAGTTTGTTGAAGTCGTAGCCTTTAACTTGTTGAAAGGCTTTTGCTTTTTCAACCCATGCCTGACGCGTATCGACAACAGCATGGTCAGCAGCAGAATTGCCAAAATCGTACTCATTCAACTGAGGTGTTTTTACGGTACCTGCGCCGCGTACACGATAGCTAACCAGTTCAATACCGGCTTCACGGTAAGCTGAGTCTTTACCATAACGCCCCTCGTATAGGGCTGCAAATTGTTCTATCGTTTTTTCCAACAGTTCAGATGTGATGACCGGATTATTGTCCATCGGGGCGGTTAGAATGTGTACCTGCCGACGGTAGCGCATATCAATCGACCGTTCGATGGTGATTGCATCCCGTGAAAACCCTTCTTTAAGCAATTGGGCTGTGACTTTTTCAGTGAGTTGGTCGTAAATAGATTGGATTTGTGAGATGTTCCAAGGCTCGGTCATTGGTTTGATTGTTTGATCTTCGTGTACGATGTTGGAGGTCGTAAGACCAAACGCGCTGTGAACTGAGGCTGAGTGAGGAATGACAATTTGAGCTACCCCTAATTCATCTCCATAGGCTGCTATATGCATCCCCGCTGTTCCCCCAAATGAGAAAAGGGTGAACTGACGGGGATCTAACCCTCGCTGGATAGTCACTTTGTGTAGCAAGTCGTAAATCATGCTGTTGGCAAGTCTGTAAATGGCTGCGGCTGCTTCTGGCACAGAGCGCCCTAACGGATCGGCCACCTTTTCCTTAAATACGGCTGCTGCTTTTTCAATGTTTAATGATTTCCGACCCCCCAGAAAAAAATTCGGGTTCAAATAGCCTAAAATCGCATCAACATCGGTGACAGTGGGTTCCTCTCCTCCGTTTTCGTAACAGATTGGACCGGGGTATGAACCTGCACTTTTGGGGCCTACCTGTGGAATACCAGTACGTCGATCGACAGATATAATGCTGCCGCCCGCTAGGCCTAGCGAGACCACATCAAACTTGGGCATGGTGTAGTGATAACGGAGTACCATGGATTCGCGTTGATACTCGATGGCGCCTTCCCGGACAACACCGACCTTGAAGGTTGTGCCGCCCATATCTGCCGCAATAATATTTTTATGACCGAGCATGTTGCCCAGATGTCGTGATCCGACCAGCCCTGCGACAGGCCCTGACTCGATCATACCGACCGGTGAGGCTAGTGCTTTTTCGGCAGGCAACAACCCTCCATAGGCTTGTGCTACTAATAGGGACCCCTTGAATCCCTGATTGATGAGCTTCTCTTGAAGGTTATCAATGTACTTTTTTACCACTGGCCCTAAGCGGCTGTTGAGTGCAACGGTGGATGTTCGCTCGTATTCGCCGACGATGGGAGCGATTTCATGCGACAAGGTGAGGAAGGTGTTCGGACTTAATTTACGGATAATTTCGCCGATACGTTTTTCACTTTCAGGGTTGACGATAGCCCACAGGAGGCACACACCTAATGCTTCTACGCCTGCTTCTAGGAGGCTTTGAACGGCACTTTCAATTTCCGCCTCATCGGGCACATACAAGATGCGTCCGTTGGTATCGGTTCGTTCCTTGACGCCGCGAATGTGTGAAATGGAAATGATCGGGGGTAATTTTTCCGTATCGATGGGGTTGCGTTTTTCGTCTTCAGTCAATCCCGACCAACGTCCGTAACCGCCACGTGTTGAAAATAGTGTTTGCTCGAATCCACGTGTGGTAATGAGACCTGCATGAGCTAAAGTTCCATCTACAACAGCGTTCTCAGCAACAGTGGTGCTATGTAAAAACAATTGAGTGTTGTGAAGAATATTTTCCAAGGATAATTGCATGTCAGTGGCAGCTACTCTCAAAGAGTCGAGGATGCCAGTCGAGAAATCGGGAGGGGTAGAAAAGGCTTTGCCCAGAGCAATACGCCCATTTTCATCCACAATGACACTATCAGTACATGTACCACCTATATCTACTGCTAAAACATATCGCATTCTTACGTCCTTCTTTCAATAGTGGACTGCAATAAAAGCATTAGTTGTCAATACGCTACGCGTTTGAAGTCACAACTTTCTGGGTAGGTCTAGACACGATTGTAGAAACCGGGCATATCTCGACCTCCGCTTCCATGTGTCAGGCCACGAATTAGCTCAATCAGCATATCGGTCAAGATAGCGAAAGATTCTTCACCTTCGACAGCTGTTGCTCGTGCCGGGTCACCGTTGTAAGCCTGTACCAAGCCCATCTCTACAAAATCTTTCTGACCACGCCCGATCACATTAACGAGGCTGATAGGTATCTCAGGTAAGGCTGGCATCAATTGGGTATCAACTAATTCAGGGTGATCCGCCAGAACAAGAGATGTTTCATAACGTCCAGCGTGACACTCACTCTTTTTGAATTCCTCGGTGAGGCGTACAGCGCGTTCGCGGCGGGTGAGGTCAAGATAACCTATAAGAACGCCGGTCGATTCTTGAATGAGGTCGATACTACGATGAAGTGTCTGGACATGTTCCGGCTCGAAGTGGTTGTTAACAAGGATGATATATTGGAATCCTTGTTCAATTAATGAGCGGCATATATCAACAATCATTGCTTGCAAAGTGGCTTCGTTGACATGAATGGTTCCCAAGAAACGACCTGCATAACGGGTGACCGCATAGCCAAGGCTTGGCAAGATCAGTGCAGTGACTTCAGAGTCATCTGCTAACTGTTGGGCTGCACGTCGACACATTCCCTCAGAAATGATGACATCAGTACTTAACGGTGAGTGAGGGCCGTGTGCTTCTGTTGCGCCGACGGGGAAGAGGAGCACCGTTTTTCGACCGGCTTTGAGACGAGACTCAAGTTGGCTATAAGAGTGGTTCGCAAAATAAAGCTCTCTATTTTGCATGTCTTGTCTTTCAACCATACTTCACAACCTAATCTTTGCTGACTTCAAGTACGATCTTGCCGAAAAAATCACCTGCTTCGAGCTTGGCTTGTGCAGCGCCTGCTTCAGACAATGAGAAGGTACTGTCGATATATGGTTTAAGCGTGCCGTCAAACACGAGATTCATGACGGCATGAAAATCTGCCATCGTGCCCATCATCGAACCTAGAATGCTTAAGTGCTTGGAGAAGATGAAACGGTTATCAATTTCGATTTTGGGGCCAGACGTGCTGCCTACTGTCACCAACCGTCCACCTACACGTAATGAGCGAATGCTGTTGGAAAAAGTATCTTGCCCCACATTATCGACTACTACATCGACACCCTGTTTCCCCGATAACTTGTAAACTGCTCGTGACCAATCTTCTTCCGAACGGTTGATGAGGACATCCGCACCCAGTGCCTTGGCCTTTTCCAGTTTTTCGGCATTCGAACCGACCACAAAAACCTCGGCACCAAGATATTTGGCAATTTCAATAGAGGCGGTATTTACCCCTCCACCAGCACCGATGATGAGTACACGTTCACCGTGCTGTACATGAGCACGAGTAACGAGGCTGTGCCATGCCGTCAAATAGACGAGTGAGGCCGCTGCTGCAACGTCATAACCCACGTTAGGCGGGATGATCAGACAATTTCGTGCCGGGACAGTCACATATTCGGCGAATGTGCCGTTGGTATGTTCACCTAAAATCGAGAATCGTGGGCTGCGGTTGTCCATACCAGAAAGACTTGGCAGTGAAAGCGGATCACTTAATGTCCCGTTGATAACAACGCGATCACCAATCTTCACATTTGTAACCGCTTCGCCGATGGCTGTTACAACTCCCGCACCATCCGCACCTTGTACATGAGGGAAATGTAAATCTAACCCTGCCCATCCTTCTCGTACCCAAATATCAAGATGGTTTAAGGCAGCGTTGCGAATATTCACCAACACATCGTTTGGCCCGATGCCGGGTACGTCAACGTCACCATATTCAACGACTTCCGGCCCACCATGGCGAGTAAGGTAGAATGCTTTCATCTTATTCATTGATTTATGACTCCCTTTGCTCAAATAATTGCCGTCGCAGCTCACCTTTAAGCAGCTTACCTGTCGGGTTCACCGGCAGCGGATCTTTTCTGATGATGAGTTTGCGTGGCATCTTGTATCGGGCGATTTGACCATCACAGAATGCCCGTAATTCATCCAACGTCAATGTTTCTCCCTTGCGCAAGACGACCACCGCACAGACAGTTTCCCCCCATTTCTCATCAGGTACACCAATAACTGCAACCTCTGACAGCTTAGGATGTTTATAGAGGAATCGCTCCAATTCGGCCGGATAGATATTCTCCCCACCGGAGATAATCATGTCCTTTTTGCGGTCAACAATTGTGATATATCCGTCCTCATCCTGCGTCGCAAGATCACCGGAATGAAACCAACCATCCCTAATGGCGGAACGGCTTGCAGCTTCGTTGCGCCAGTAACCTGTAATAACATGAGGGCCACGAATCAGGATTTCGCCTACCTCACCAACCCCGACAGTTTCGCCTCTAAATCCAGCTAGGCGCACCTCTGTATGGAAAAAGGGTAATCCGGCTGAACCTATTTTTTTAATCGCCATTTCTTTGGGCGTTACGATCGCCGGGCCGGCTGTTTCGGTAAGGCCATACGATTGCAGCACCAGAATGCCACGGTCATGGTAGGCTTTGATCAAATCCGCGGGAACAGGCGCCGCTGAGGCCAATAACCAGCGGAGAGAACTCAGGTCATATTGATCATATTCAGGAGCATTCAACAATCCGTTTAGCATAGCGGGGACAGCCATAAAGTGATTGATCTTCTCGCGCTCGATGAGCGACAGAGCACGATTAGTGTCCCAAACCGGAATAAGAACCACTGTTGAACCAATATGAATATAGGTCGTAACGAAACTGATGCCTCCCACGTGATACATGGGCAAGGGAAGCAAGTTAATATCCGTTTGGCGGTGGTCTAATGTGTGTGTGATTGTTAAGGAACACCAAAACAACTGATTGTGGGTTAGTAACGCCCCTTTCGGTTGGCCGGTTGTTCCTGACGAATACATTAATACGAGTGGATCATCATCTCCACCTATAACCTCGAAGTCATCACCACTGAAGCCCGAGAGAAAATCATGGTAAGTTCGAACAGTGCTTTTGGGGGCTGCTCCAACCATAATTTCTTGTTGGAGTTCCGGTACCTCATCCCGTTGACCGCTTGCAGATTCAAGAAATTCTTCACTGTAAAAAAGTGTCTTTGCCCCAGAGTTTTCAAGAATATAGCGCACCTCAGGACGTGCCAGACGCCAGTTAATCCCGGTTAATATTGCACCAAGCTTGGCTACGCCAAAATAAAACTCGTAGTACTCGACACAATTTCGCAATAAAACTGCTACTCTGTCACCGCGCTTAACGCCACTTGCAGCTAAGGCTCGAGCCGTTTGATTTGCCCGACGATTTAGATCGCGAAAAGTCAGGCGTTGATCACCGGATATTAGCCCGACCTTATTCGGTTGGAGGTAAGCGCGGCGAGCGAGAATAGCACCGATATTTATCCCCATATCAGGTATCCTCTCGAAAAGGGCCATCACGGGCTTCTAGAAAGGCACGCATACCTTGCTGAACCAACAGATCCATAAGCCGTCGTTGGTCAGGTAAGTTGGCTCCGAGGACGAGGCCATCCGAATGGACGTGCTGACGCATACTATTACTGAAGCCCATCATGTCATAGACGTTACGCAGACTGCGTTTAGTCATTTCCAGCGGATAAGCAGGTACTTTGGCAATTCTCTCTGCCAATTTCAGGCTTGCGGTTTCCAATGTGCCAGCAGGAACAACACGATTAATCAACCCCATCTGTAACATGGTCGCAGCGTCAATCATATCGCCCGTGTAGTAATACTCGTGCAGAAATTTGCTATGGGTTAGAAACGGCATGATAGGCATTGGCGATAAGGCGTAATGCCGTATCTCTGGTTCACCTAAACGGGCATGTTCAGCAGCAATCGCGAGATCACAGGTCAACGCAAGCGCAGCACCAGCAGCAACTGCATAACCGTTAATCGCGGCAATGACAGGCAGTCGCAGATACCAAATTTTGAAAAACAACTCCAGATTGCCACGCAGAATAGCCTCCAACTGTGATAGATCAAAGTCATCGATTGACTCCATATCCCAACCGGTACAGAAGGCTTTTTCCCCGCTACCCGTGATAATGAGAACCCGCAAGTCTTTATCATCTTCTACCTCATCCAGAGCGTGTATCATTTCATTGCGGCTTTCTGGTAGACGCAGTGAATTGAGTCGCTCCGGACGGTTAATAGTTAACCGCATCACAGAGCCGTGACGCTCCAGTATGATGTCTTGATAGTTATTCATGTGTGTATCACAACGCTTCTAGTGCTTCACGGACGCGCGTTAACCCTTTTTGTAATACATTCATGTTGCTCGCACCTGATACACGGAACCAACCCTCCCCACATGGGCCAAAAGCAGACCCGGCCGTCAGCGCTACATTGCCGCGTATGAGGACAAAATCAGTTAGCTGTTCGACCTCAGAATCAGACAGCGGGCCGTCAGTATGCTGTCTGAGGTAGCTCCGCATCGCCTCGCCTTTCTCACGCAAAAATTCCCGTGCATCAACAAACGTATAGAATGTCCCATCTTGCGGCTGGCAATGCACATACGGCATTTGGTTGATCTGATTGACAATAAATTGGCGGCGGTGTGTTAGTTCATCAAGCATCGCCTTGAAGTGTTCACTTGAACTTGTCAAGGCAGCAAGTGCAGCCCGCTGCGAAATTGCCGGGGCGCATATACTGGAAAATTGTTGTGCTTTTACAAGCGCTGATGTTAATCCTTTGGGGCTGGCAACGTAACCAACGCGCCAACCGGTCATTCCGAACCCTTTTGAAAACCCATTAACAGTAAAAGTTCGTTCATGCATTCCCGGCAAGCTGGCAGGACTGATAATCTGCTTGCCATCAAACATAATTCTTTCGTAAAGTTCATCCGAGACTACCCATAGGTCATATTTGATAGCCAATTCGGACAGAGCTTCGGTTACTTCACGACTGAGAGCTGCGCCGGTTGGGTTACCGGGGCTGTTCATAAACAAGAGTTTTGTTCGCGGAGTTATAGCTGCTTCAACGGCACTAACGTCAGGATTCCAGTTATCTTCGCCTCTTGTCGGAATCTCAATTGGGGTCGCATTACATAACTCGACAAGCGGCCCAAACGCGCTATATGCCGGGCCAAACATAATCGCTTCATCACCGGGGTCGAGAACCACTTGCGTGACAGCTGCTATAGCTTCGCTGCTACCACAGGTTACAAGAATATCTTCAACGCTGTATGAAAGGCTATTTTCTTTTGCGAGTTTGCCGATGATTGCTTCTCGTAATGGAAGAATGCCGCTGTTGGTCGTGTATCCGGTGAAATTTTCTTCAATTGCTTGAATCGCAGCATCTTGAACCGCTGGAAATGGATCAAAGTCAATTGTCCCAACACCCAACGAAATGAGATCGTCCCGTTTAACATCAAAGTACTTGCGGATTCCTGAGGGCTTAATATTTTGGATGCGCGTAGAAAGTGGCTTCATTTATGAAAAACTTCCTCTCTGAAGATGGCTGTCGGTGTGCTTGAAAGTGTTTGTTCTTCTATACCATTACGCCTAAACCATAGGTCGTCATGGAAAGTATCGAGCTTAATAGAAAGAATTTGAATAGTTCGGCAAAGTCATCCGATTGGTAGCGTACTGAGCGATCACCGGTACGTACACAGCCCGGAATGAGGTCATGCATATCACCCATTAAAGGGCTGTAAAGCTCAAGTTCCATTGTTAGCGGTGGTTCAATAACAAAGGGTTTGATTTCCGGAAGTCGCTTAATCGCCCGTTCTGCTGCCTCTTTAATCTTTTCCTGCGCGACTGATGGATGAAGATTAATGGCTGAAGCCGCGCTGACACCTTCCTTAACAGCAACCGTTTCCATGTTAGGAACTAGATTCAAGGCGTCACGACAGGACTCGTCGTCTCCGGTGACCAAAACAGTAGGCACACCGTAATAGCCAGCCAGAGCGACGCAGAGGCCGATTTCCGACATATAACGACCATTGACAGTGCAGTTGTAAGCGTGAAAAGTGTGACCTAAAATGCCGTATCGTTTCCCGGCGCCGGCGTGGTAGCCAATCATAAACATGGCACCGAAGCCCCGGTCTATACCGTGCATAAGGTGAAACAGTTTGCTGCGGCCTGTGAGGAGCTGAGCTTTACGGTTAAGATCTTTTGGAATTACATTGCGATGCTTGCCATGACCTTCATTAACCAATACCCCATTCACACCAGCCGCTAAAGCACCTTCAATAGAAGCGTTTATTTCTTCAGTCAGTAAGACGCGCGTTGCACCAAATTCAGGTTCTCCATGCCGAACTTGTTCAAGATTGGTTACGGTGGTAACCCCTTCAACATCGAGCGTAATGTAGATGTCCATGATTGGAATTCCCTGCTCTAATAAAGATTCTGAATGGGAGAAGAGAACACATTACACTTGATGCGATGATGTTCTCTTCTCAGTTTCGGTTACAAGTTATTCACTTATATAGGCGTCATAGAGCCAAATGTATTCAGGATTGTTTAGCGCTTCCCAACCTTGGAGCTTGGGATTAGAACCATGGGTGATTTGGACATCCCACAGTGGAATCCAGATCGCAAGATCCATGATACGCTTCTGCAAGTCCTGATAAATCTGCCGCCGGGTTTCACGATCAGCTTCTGCCGCACCAGCTGATAGCAGACTATCGATGTCTTCATCTGGTAAATGTGACCAATTGAAGCCTGTACCGATGTTTGTTGATAACCACATAGCGCTCAGATTGGAGGGGTCAGCCATGCGCCAACGCAGTCCGCAGACATGGCGTCTTGCATTGTGACACTCATCAACAACCACCCCGGCTTCAGCAAATTCGAGGTTCAGTTGAATGCCGACCTCAGCCAATTGAGCTTGAACAAATTCGGCCGCGATGGCACGATCCGGAATTGTCGATAGCTCAATGTGCGACAAGGCGAGCGGTTCTCCATCTTTATCCAGTATCCCGTCACTATCAGTGTCCGTCCAACCAGCTTCTGCAAGCAGCGCTAGCGCCATTTCTGGATCGTACTGGTTGTAATCATTGACACCTTCCCAATACGACCATGTGGAAGAAGAAATCGGGCCGTTGCCGATTGGGAAAATGTTGTTGAAGAGAACTTCCAACATCAGAGGTCTGTCGAAAGCGTGTCCCAGAGCTTGGCGCACTCGAATATCATCTAATGGGGGGAGCGAGGCATTGAGGACAAACCCGTTGGGTGTTCCGGGGCCGGGAAGCGCGGTTGTTACGAGGTCAGGGTTCTGAGACAGTTGAATATATTGATCCGACTCGACTCGGTTAATGAGATGAACTTCGCCCGCTTCCAGACTAGCCAAGCGTGTGGTTGCTTCGGGAATAAACTGCCACGTGATACTCTCCAAAAGGGCTGGCCCTTGGTGTGCAGCGTTCCCCGGACCCCAGTTATAGTCTTCATTGCGGACAACCCGCATAAACGACTGATCGACCCATTCTTCTAGAATGAAAGCGCCGCTTCCAACTGCGTTACGGCCAATATCTTCATCACCAAACTCTTCAAGGGAAGCGGGTGACATGAAGTAAAGATCAGATACACCGATGAGGAAAATGGGATTCGGTTGACTGAAATTGACTTGCGCTGTAAAACTGTCGATCACTTCAGTGGATACATAGGTTGAACCTAAACGCGCCTGAGCTACGCTGGCAGAGGAACATGACTCGCTGTCGCGGATTGTCGCTACACGGTCAAAATTAATCTTGACTGCTTCAGCGTTAAACGGCGTTCCGTCATGAAAGACCACATCATCACGTAAACTAAAGGTGTAGGACGTGAAATCTCCATTGACTTCCCAAGACTCCGCCAAGTATGGGTAAAATTCTTGATCACTGGGTTCCCAGAATACGAGTGAATCATAGATTGTTTTGTATTGGTTATCCGCAATACTTGAAAAAGTACAGGTGGGATCTAGTGTCTCTGGTTCAGAGTCTGTACCCCAAATCAGATTCCCGCCTGTTTGTGCGGCCATGGGCAACACCGGCACTATTAGGGTAAGCATCATGAGAAGTGAGAGAAGCAAAAATCGCGTACGGTTCATTTTTATATCCTCATAAATATGCCAAACAAATTGGCAAGCCCCGGATCATTGTCTAATCGTGTAGAGGTCTTCATATTTCACCTCTAGTCCTTCGCTATGCCCATGTCTCCTCCTTAACTGACCAACTATTCGTCTATTGATTCGATCTTGAAACGACGTAGGTCGAATGAAGTATTTTCTTGTTTTGGAGGTTCCGCTTTTAGTGGACGATAAAAAAGTACGCGCAGCGGTTCGTCACCCGTATTCTTCCAACCATGCCGGGCAAAGGCAGGTACAAAAACAAAGTCACCAGCCTGAAAGTGATGCAATTCATTTTCGATGGCAATTAATCCTTGCCCCTGCACGATGTAACTGAATTCTTCTTGGCTATGGGAATGCAACTCTTTGTCTGCTGAACCAATTCCGGGGTCCATTTCGAATAAACCTGCATTAACCGTCAGTGCCCCACATACATCACTATCGATATAGCTCCAACCTTTTCCACCCGGATATTCTTTAGCCTCATCCGCAGAAACCACGATCCGGGTCCAGTAACGATTAACCTCAGTTGGGCTGACTTCACTCAATTTCATTTTTCGCTTATCGATTTTTCGTGACATTTTGTTCTCCGCTAAGGTTGACAGTCGCTGATTAACGATTGAGGTCACCGCAATAGATCGCTGTCCATGGGCTATAATATCGAGGCCGCAGCTTCTTCAATCCGTTCGATGCCCTTTTGCAAATGATCCATATAGCTTGCCCCTGATACTCTGAACCAACCCTCACCCGCTGTCCCAAAAGATGAACCGGGAGACAAATAAACCCGACCGCGGACAATCATGAAGTCGGTGAATTGTTGGGCTATCGAATCGGGTATTTCGTATCCTTCAACTTCGCTCAGCAATACCTTCCGCACCTTATCCCCTTTCTCTCGCATAAACTCACGCACATCCACAAAGGAATAGAACGTTCCATCTTGCAGGGGCGCATGGATACCCTCAATAGCGCTAAGATGACTGCATAGATAGTGGCGGCGTCGGTCGAGTTCACTGAGCATTGCTGCCAATGGTTCTTGCGGCCCGGTAAGCGCAGCCAGTGCTGCATATTGCGATATGGATGGGGCGCATATACCAACATAGAGACGAGCGCGGTGAACAGGTTGCAAAAGTTCCCGGGGCGCGCCCATATAGCCAACCCGCCAGCCAGTCATACCATATGCTTTTGAGAAGCCGTTTATAGTAAATGTCCGTTCGCGCATGCCCGGCAGCGAAGCGGGGCTAATGACTTTTTTGCCATCGAACATAATCCGTTCGTACAATTCATCGGCAATGACGTATAAATCGTGTTTGATGGCGATTTCACACAGACCACGGACACTTTCTTCACTTAAAGCTGAACCGACCGGGTTACTAGGGCTGACCATAAAGAGTAATTTGGTGCGTGGCGTAACGGCGGCCTCGACCATTTCTAAGTCAGGTTGCCAGTTGTTGTCTCCGTTGGTTGGAAGGATGATGGGGATGCCAGAGGCGAGTTCCACAATGGCCGAAAAATGACCAATGTAATGGGGGTCAAACATGATGGCTTCATCCCCCGGTTCCATAAATGCATGTGGAATCGCACTGAGAATTTCACTGCTGCCCGATGTTACGAGAATCTCGTCCGGGTCGTAGTGAACATGGTTTTCGTTAGCCAGTTTTTCGGCAATAGCTTCCCGCAATGACAACAATCCCACATTGTCCGTGTAACCGACATAATCTGCCTCGATTGCCCGAATGCCGGCCTGATGAATGTGTTCAAATGTGTCGAACTGAATCGTGCCGGTACCCATGTAATGAACATCTGGCCCGATTTTGAGTACTTCTCGTCCACCGGTACTGGCGATATTCTTTATCCTGCTAGATGATGGTTTCATTTTGGGCGTTAAATCCTTACTTAAAATCGATAGTTGGAATTTGTTGGCTGTTTTTTGTCCTGCTGAAACATCCTCGTTGTCGGTTATGTTTTTAGTCGTGGATCTAGTGCGTCGCGGAGACTATCCCCTAAGAGGTTATAGGCAATGACCGTAAACATAATGGCTAGACCGGGCATTGTGCTGAGCCACCATGCGCGTTGTAGATGGTTTCGCCCTTCGCTCACCATAACCCCCCATTCTGGAGTCGGAGGTGATGCGCCAAGACCCAAGTAACTCACAGATGCGCCTATTAGAACAGCGGTCGCAAAACCCAGTGTGGTGAGGACGATGACGGGAGCCATGATGTTGGGCGCAATATGGTAAAAAATGATTCGGGTGTTTGTACTGCCAATAGCCCGCGCTGCCTCTATGTAGTCAGATTCTTTTGCCGAGAGCACACTGCCACGTACCACTCGTATGTAGTTCGGGATCGTCGAGATCCCAACGGCGATCATCACATTTCCCAATCCCGGGCCGAGTGCAGCTAAGATAACCAGCGCCAGTAAAATGCCCGGAAGTGCCAGCAAAATATTGGTCAGAAACATCGTGGCATTGTCGATCCACCCACCAAAATAACCAGCTATCAGACCCAAGAGACCACCAAATAAAAGGGCAATGCCTACACTAATAACGCCCATTTGTAGGGATATGCGCGTGCCATACAAGATGCGTGTCATGATGTCGCGACCGAGACGATCCGTACCGGCCAGATGTTCCCATGATGGAGACTGTAGTGCCTCGGTTGGTGACATCTTGATGGGGTCATACGGCGATAAAAGTGGTGCGGCTGCTGCGGCAAAAATCAGACTAATTAAGTATCCACCGCCAATAATGCCACCATTGCTGCGTAGAATCCGGCGTAATACTATTTGAAAGAAGTTGTTCTGCTTAGGTTTTAGGGCGGAACGAATCATCTTTTGTGGTTGATCATTCCCCGGTTCGTTAGCCATTGTTTTTTGTCGCTCCCTGCCCGATGCGAATCCGAGGATCGAGAAAACCATAAGCAATATCGACAGCCAGATTAGAGAGAATGAAAATCACTGCTAATAGAAGGGTTGCACCTTGAAGAACTGGCATATCGCGTTCTAAGAGGGCATCAACAGCGATACGACCGATTCCTTGGCGGGCAAAAACATTCTCGACAATGACTGCGCCGCCTAGCAGTCGACCAAATTGCAGACCGATGACCGTCACCACTGGAATTAACGAATTGGGGAATACATGGCGCAAGATCACTCTGGACTCGCGCAGTCCTTTTGCTCGTGCAGTCGTAACATAATCTCGGCTAAGCTGTTCTAGACTTTCGGTTCGTACTAGTCGCGCAATCAGGCCAGTACCTGCTAGTCCTAATGTAAGAGAGGGTAAGATCAGTCTTTCGATACCACCTTGACCGGTAATGGGAAACCAACCTAGTTGAACCGAAAATACGAGGATGAATACGATTCCTAACCAAAAATTGGGGATTGACCAGCCGACAAGTGCAATGACCATGCTCAGCGTATCGATCCACGTGCCGCGGAATATTGCCGCTAGGTTTCCTAGCGTGACACCGATAACAACGGCTATGAGCGTACCAACGACTGCCAACTGTAGGGTGGCGGGAAATGCAGCAGCAATAATCTGTGTTACGGGTTGATTGGAACGGATCGACCGCCCGAAGTCACCTTGTAGAGCGCCGCTGAGGAAACGACCATATTGAACAATAACAGGGTCATTTAAGCCTAATTGTTCACGCACCCGTTCCAATTCTTCTGCGGACGAGGCTGTGCCGGATTGCAGAGCCATAATATCCGGCGCTTGCCCCGGAATATAACTCAACATGAAGAAGATGAGCGCGGAAACACCGACTAAAACAGGTATGGCCAGAAGAAGCTGACGTTGAATATAAACTAACATAAGTGCTATAACTCAGCCTCAAAAAACATAGCAAAATACACCCATTGCGTTTATGCGCAGCGGTACGATAAAGGCTCAACTGTTTATCTTGCGAGTGCATTTTCGATAACCAAACCACTAGGGCTGGTTATCTTGGTTAAGTGATAGTGATGTAGATAGCTCTAGACCGTTCTTCGGCTAAGCCCTTCAGGATAGCTTTTTTGTAGGGATTCGATGGTAATAAGATTAGCCTGTGCCTGAAGTTCCTTGGCTTCTACTTCGGAAATGCGTTCAACACGAAACTGTGCCGCGCAGCTTGCTTGACCACAGGTGACGTGCATAACATCCGGATTTTCTTCTGTTGGGTCTGACCCCCCAAATCGCAATGTCCAATAAGCCGGAAACATAGCGTTGAATGCAAAAGAACAAATGCCGGGTGGTGTGCTTCGCATATACCAGACTTGTCCAACTTCATGTGAGACTCGACAACCCGCTCCGCATCCCTTTGTGACGGTAGCCTTGACCGGGAACATCAGGCCTTCAAATTCATTACCCATGATCAACTCTCCCCTCAGATTTATTTCCAGAGATCGCCTTCACCCATACTGCAATCCCAAAATATTTCAAAGTAGTTTTCTAGCCTGCGGGTTCGCAAGCTATTTATTGACTCTTATCGCCTGAAGGTGTTTCTGATTTCTTGTCCAGATCATCTACGATACGCTCTAGTGAGATGACGACACGCTTATTGGGGTCGGGGCATCGGCGATAAATCATTGTCATGGCTTCGTTCGTATATCCCTCGGCGCCGTGCTCCCCCGGTCGTGACTGTAAAACCTTTTCGGCCTCTGGTTCTTTTCCGCCGTAACGAAGTGCGAGATAGGCGTTAAACGAGCAAGCAAATATAGAACTGCAAATGCCCGGCGGAGTCGTGTCTTCCCATATCCATTCATCGCCGACTTTATGACCAGCGGCACAAGTAGGGTGGGTTTCGGTCACTTTCATCCGAACCGGATAAACCTTTTTGGGGTTAGCTGCCATTCTATCCTCCGCTCTTATGCCTTAATCAATCAAGTGCTAGCTCGTTACGGTTGTTGCGATTGATGCCCTATCCTTTGAAAGATGGATATCGAAAATGTAGGAGCACCTCTTTGCAGTTGTCTCCAAACATATCCAAAACAGATCAATACACGCTGCGAAAAATGCACACTAAATTCTGAAATCTACAGAACTATAGCACAAACAATGCGATAAAGTCAAGAAAACAGTGTAAAAATTCCGATAATCGTATAAATCACCATTTCTGTTGTGATAATTGAAAAGGCGAGGTTGCTTTAACGAGAAGTTCGGTCGTTGGATTGAAGGGTTTCGAGCGCATCGAGTACCATTTCTGGTCGAGCGGGTATCCTGTTAAGACGAATACCGACCGCATCATAAATTGCGTTGAGCACCGCTGGAGCTACCGGGGCTACTCCAATTTCACCCACACCTTTTGCCCCGAAAGGGCCGAGCGGGTCATGCGTTTCAAGGTTCTGGATTTCAATCGGGGGCATATCGAAGGCCGTAAAGATACCATACTCACGAAACGAATTATTTTGAACTTGACCGCCTTCAACGAACAACGTCTCGCTCAGTGCATAACCCAATCCCATGTGGATACCCCCTTCTAGCTGTCCTTCAACCAGCATCGGGTTAATCACTCGACCAACATCATTGGCTGTTCGCACCCGCAATACTTTCACCTGTCCGGTTTCGGTATCGACTTCAACCTCAATGGCCTGTGCCCCAAAGCTGTAGG
Source organism: Anaerolineae bacterium (assembly GCA_017303775.1). Taxonomy (GTDB): domain Bacteria; phylum Chloroflexota; class Anaerolineae; order Aggregatilineales; family Phototrophicaceae; genus CFX2. The sequence continues at coordinate 17,195 of JAFLCH010000010.1, forward strand.
TTGCTGAAAGGTTGCCAACCATATCGGAGCCGACTTGTTCGTTCGGAGGGTCATACCAACCTTGTGCTTGAACAATTTGTCCATCCTTGCGGAAGTGGCGCGCTCGCATGATCTTATCCAAAGGTAAACCCAACTCCGGTCTACCTCGCACATATACACTGCCATCTCGCATCACCAGCTCGCCCGTGTCCACCTTCAGCAACTCCGCTGCGGTTTCCAGAATCTGACGTCGCGCTTCCTCCGCTGCTTGTAGCGCAGCATTGCCTGCTACAAAAGTTGTACGACTAGCATGTGCACCTACATCCCATGGCGCTACCCCGGTATCACCATTTACGAAACGTACAGCGCTAATGGATACGCCAAGTGTCTCCGCCACAATTTGAGACAGAACCACATCCGTTCCTTGACCGATTTCGGTAGAGCCTGTTGTGATTGTTACCTGTCCGAAGTCATCCACTTTGACGATTACTCCGGAGCCGTCCGAGCGGTGCATACGCGCGCCACCCCCAACATTCAATGTGGCAGCGAATCCGATACCCCGTCGTTTGCCCGGCGGGCTTGGCTCTTTATGTTTATCACGCATACTTCCGACCATTTCCAAACATTCCTTCAGCCCACAGGTGGAGATCTTCAGCCCTTGCGGAGTAGTCTCATCTGGCCGATTCGCGTTCTGTAACCGAAATGATAATGGATCCATGCCCAACGCAACTGCTAGACGATCCATTTGAGCTTCCACAAAGAGTGTCGCCTGTGGCCCTCCGAAGCCACGCATCGCCCCGGTAACAGGGTTATTGGTATAAACAAGATCGGCCTCATATCGGGCGTGAGGCACACGGTATAGCGAACCAACGACTTGTGCCATGACCACGGGGATAACCGTTCCTAACGAGGCATACGCGCCAATGTCTAATAGTGCTCGCGCGTCGCGTACCCACAGCGTGCCATCCTTGAGCGCGCCGGTTTTGATAGTGACTTTAACAGGCTGGCGAAGGGGTGCGGCTAGAAATTCTTCTTGTCGGTCATAGGCAATGCGAACCGGTTGTCGTGTCGCCTGCGCCAGCAGGACAGCGACTGCCTCAAATGGATAAACATCTAGCCCACGACCAAATGCGCCTCCAATCGCCGTTTGTTTAATACGTATGCGTCCCGGAGGCATCTCTACCGCTTGCCCCAACTCATACTGCATCAGATAGGGCGCTTGATTGGTCGTATATACGGTTAACTCACCGTCGGCATCAAATTCAGCAATGACTACCGATGGCTCCATAGGTGTCGGGGCGACGTAGGGTATCAAGAATGTATCTTCCACGACAACATCAGCCTCCAATAGAGCTGCATCCGGATCGCCATGTACGTAGCTTCGTTTGTCGTGGAGATTGCTCGTTCGTGTGTCATGGATGAGGAGAGCCTCAGCTTTCAAGGCTTCACTCGCGTCCAAAATTGCGGGTAAGGGTTCATACGTGACATCAATGAGGGAGATTGCTTCCAGAGCCGCATCCATACTTGTCGCGGCGACGGCAGCAACTTCATCACCGACACGCCTGACCACATGACGATTGAGGATAGGGTTATCTCGCCCTAAACCTATTCTTGTGTCCGGCACATCTTCTCCAGTGAGAATCGCCTTAACACCCGGTACGGCGGCAGCTCTTTCTGTATTAATCCGGATAATTTTGGCAAAAGGAAATGGGCTGCGTAAGATCTTGCCATGCAACATGCCGGGACGCCGGAGATCGTGACCGTAGATGATAGTTCCCGTCGTCTTAGCGGCAGCATCTCGTTTGGGAACACGCTTCCCAATCCAACTATCACCCATTAGCCACCTCCAAAATCGCTTCAATGATTTTGGCGTATCCGGTACAGCGACATAGATTGCCGGCTAAAGCTTCACGAATAGCCGCTTCACTCAACGGGCGCTCAGGAATTTCGTCGAGGATAGCAGCCGCTGACATGATCATACCCGGTGTACAGAATCCACATTGCAGCGCACCACGATTGATGAATGCTTCCTGCAATGGATGATGTTCCCCCGTAGTCTCACCGGCTAATCCTTCAATAGTTTGTACATCCGCCCCATCGGCATTTACAGCCAGTACCAGACAGGATGGCACACGAAGCTGATTGAGATGGACGGTACAAGCCCCGCAGTCTCCCATACGGCAGCCTTCGTTAGTTCCTGTAAGCCCTAAATCATCACGCAGAACGTCGAGTAGGGTATGATGCGCCGCGACACTAAGCGAATAAGGAGATTTGTTGACTGTTAAAGTGATAGGGTGGTTGCTCATAATAGTTCCAATAGTTGGGTCAATGCGCGTCGCGTCAAAACACCAACCATCCGGCGACGATAGGCTTCAGAAGCGCGGCTGTCACCCGTTTGTTGTACTGTTTCGGTCGCGGTCAAAGCGGTTCTTTGAATAGTTTCAGGCGTGATGATTTGACCCCGTAATAGCGATTCCGCTTCCATCAATCTCGCTGGACGACCTGCACAATTTCCAGCAGCAATGCGCACAGCGGTCACCTGACCGGAGTCTGTTTGTGTCCAGATGGCGACATTAGCGAGGGGAACATCCGCGGCATTACGCACCATCAGCTTTTGATAACTCGCATGGCCTCTCGCTCCGGAGAGGATCACCGCGCTGATTATTCTGGTTTCTTGCTGGCTGATGACCTTCGTATCACCTAAGAAATCATTTAAGGGCATACGCACCTCGCCGGAATTCGTCGCTACAAGCACATGAGCGTTCAATGCGATTAGCGCAGTCGCCAGATCAGCCGCCGCTAGCCCGGAAGCGATGTTGCCACCTATTGTCCCTAAGTTTCTGACTTGCGGCGTGGCTGTTAACTGAGCAGTTTGTACCAGTACAGGTGCATAAGACCGGATTAATTGGGAGTCGATAATCTCTCTAAGCGTGATCAGCGCACCGATCTTAAGCTCACCTTCAGCAGTAAGCTCAATTTCCCTCAATTGTCTGATGTGCTTAAGGTCGATGATTGTTTCAGCCGAAGCCTGTCCGCGCTCCATCGCCACCAGTAAAGCAGTCCCACCAGCTAGAAAGTTGGCGTTGTCATGCACCCGTCGCATTTCGACCGCTTCAGCAAGGGAATGAGGCGCGAGATAAACAAAAGGACGCAGCATTATAGGTTTAACCCCGTTCTTGCCAGCGTCGTCAGCCTAAGAGCTGGCTGACTGTGATGGCTGATTTAGTCGTAAATTGATTAGTTTGATAGCGTTCTCACCCAGAATCGCCTTCTTAACATCCTCGGAGAAATCCATCGCTTTGAGGTGCGCCACACACTTTCCTGCTTCTTCAAGGTTTGCCCAAGGATAGTCAATCCCGAATAAAACATGGTCAAGGCCAAGCGCATCAATTGCAGCTTGGGTTTGAGCTTGGCTAAAACGGGACATCGGCGACATATCAACGTAAAACCGATCCCACAGCGCTGCTGAGGCGGGGTTACGTTCAATCAACATGTCTTTATAGTAGATATAACCGCCCCCTTGGTGGGCAAAGATGATCTTCAAATTCGGGTACTTTGCCATCATGCCCGAATCGAACACCCGCGCTGGATTATCATAAGTGTGATCCATCCAATGCATGCCGCGTGTGCCGCTGTAGGCGTGCGGAAGGGCAGTCGTATGAGTCAACAAAGGTACGTTCAAATCAGATGCAGCAGCATATATCTCGTGCATTGAATCCGCGTCTAGTGGGACATTCTGAATTTTGGGGTAGATTTTCGCCCCATAAAAGCCCAGTTCTTTGATTGCATATTCCAACTCGCGGGCACCGTTCTCACCTGCGGCCATTGGTATGGCGGCAAAACCGATCATCCGGTTGGGATGTGCAGCGATGATTTCCGCGTTGTAATCATTCATCGCACGAGCGCCTGTGCCCGAATTGGCGACATTGTTGACGCAAACAATGTCCACCCCCCATTCATCCATCCGATCCAGATAATCTTCAATGCGCGCTAACTGCTGCGCTTCAGCCTTGGCCTTAAAACCGGGACCCATGCGGTCAGAAACAGACCACATCGGATCATCAAGTGCGGCTCTGGGGAAGGGCTTGGCGGAAGCGAAAATGTGGGTATGTATATCAATAACTGTCATCTTAATTAACTCCGTATTACTGTAACTTTTCCCTCTTCAGTGCTTGCCACCTTGCTATGCCGGGATAGGTGTTGGGCTTTTCAGTCCGGTACGAATGCTTGTAAGCGTTTTGCGTCTTACATTTCAGCCCGGATTCGCTCGCAAGCGGTTGACAGGCGTCGTATGCCCTCTCGTAAGTTTTCTTCCGTCTCGGAAAATGAAAGGCGTAGATTGTATTCCCCCGCGGTTGGCCCGAAGCCTACTCCGGGGCCAACCCGTACCTGTCCATACTCCATTACCCTTTTCGCAAATTCGGTGGAATGTAATCCGAAGCCGCTGATATCCGGCCAGAGGTAATAACCGCCTTCAGGTTCAAAGCACGTGAAACCATCAATCTTATTGATACCCTCGATGAGAATACGCATCCGCCGTGTATATTCAGTTTTCATTTGATGGAAGGAGTCTTGAGGCCCTGTTAAAGCCGCTAATGCAGCATATTGTGCGGGCGTGTTCAACCATATGCAGTTTGTCAAAAAGACATCTTGGACGGGTTTCATCAGTGTGCGTGGCCCGGCGCCATATCCCACCCGCCAGCCGGTCATCGCATAACATTTGGAGAACCCATTGACGGTGATAGTCCGTTCGTGCATACCCGGCAGAGAGGCAATACTCACGTGCGGTGGAGCGTCAAAAGTGAGTTTCTCATAGATCTCATCCGAAATCACGAGCAAATCATGTTCGATAGCCAGAGCAGCAATACGCTCCAGATCCTCTAAATTCGCTACGGCTCCGGCGGGTGTGTCAGGATTGGTTAAGCCAATGATTTTTGTACGCGGTGTGATTGCAGCAGCAATATCGTCGGGGTCGATTTTATAGCGGCGCTCTTTTTTTAAGGGTACGAAGACGGGCTTCCCACCGTTAATCACCGTATTGTAATAAAAGTAAGTGGGAGATCCGGGACGCCCGAATATAACTTCATCACCGGGTTCAACAAATGTCTTCATGACATCAAATAGGATCAGATGCGATCCACCGCCAATCACAATTTCCTGCACAGGATCGACGTTAATCCTATTATCGCTGGCTAACTTGGCTGCGATGGCTTCTCGCAGTGGCAAGAGATCCTCATAGTGAGTGTGCCCATCTCGAATGGCAGCGTGTGCCGCCTCTCGAATATGATCGGGCGTGACAAATCCTGTATGCCCCCGATTAAGCTCAATCGGTTCTGCCCCATTGCTGGCGACATGATGTAGTGCTGATTGTTCACGTGCGCGCATGAGCGCCTGAGCTGTTGTGGAAGGCTTTAGTCCGGGCATTATTTAACTCCTATTTTAATTTTTCACACTGTGATAACTGGATTGGTCAAACATCCCATACCATGAATGTCGACTTCCAGCACATCACCGTCCGTAATGTGCATATCAGCCGGCGGACTCAAAACAGTTCCACTAGCCAATAAGGTTCCGTCAAGCAGTGGATTATGAGCCGAGGTATAAAAAATAAGTTCTTCATGCGACCAGTAAATTTTTCCGGTATTGCCCGTTTCTTCCCAAAGCGTTTTTCCTGCTCGGATGACACGGCCCGTAACGTCAAGGTTAAGTGGGTTACCAATCGCTTCTGGCGCAACAACATAAGGGCCATAGCTCACACAGCGATCAAATACTTTCGAATAGGTGACGTAGAGCGGATCGCGTTGGGGGAAGTCGCGTGAACTGACATCATTGACGATTGTGTAGCCAATGACGTCACCCTTCGAAGATAAAATAAGCCCAAGCTCCGGCTCTGGAATCATGAGATGCGCGTCACCTCGGCTGCCGACCGGCGCATTCGGCCCCACACACCGATGCGGTGTAGCCTTAAAGAAGATGACCGGATGCTTGGAACGGCGCTCTTGGATGAGCGGAGTCTCTAGGGTTTGCTCACCTCGCAAGTAGGTGAATGCTGCTCCCCATACTTCAGGAGCAGCATAAGGTAAGTCCAGATAAGGTTTCTCTGGATCAGGGTGAATGTCGAGTTCGACAAGCGACCATGACAGAGGGTGTGCTTTCTGCAATAATTCCGCCGCTGCCTCGCTCACCGTAACATGTTTTTGTTGAGCGTACTGCCACAGCGCAAGATAGTCTGCCGGATCATCCGGTTCGACATTGAGCTTGTAAAGCGCATTCTTGCCATCAACGAGACAGAAATGTCTCGCGCTTTTATCACGTATACAAACAAAGCGATCCATTCGTCGTTACTCCACCATATGTTCCTCAATTTGGACAAGACCGCTGTCACGCAGCCGTTCGACAGATCGCCGGAAACGTTCAATGCTGGCTAATATTTCTGCTTCTGGTGCCGAGCATGAAACGCGGATAAGTCCTTCGCCGCCGCTGCCGAAAATGGTTCCAGCCTGTACCAACACCTGTTCAGTCAGGAACAGATGACCGGCAAATTGTTCCGACGTAAAGCCAAACGAACGGATATCAGCGACCGAATAATACGTCCCATCAGGGAAGAAACAGCGCACACCGTCAATAGCATTCAACCCATCAACGACCAAACGCATCCGGCGCTTATATTCAGCCACCATCTCTTGGAAAGGTTCTTGCGGTCCTGTCAAAGCAGCCAGAGCAGCATATTGCGCTGGTGTATTCAGCCAGATGGTGTTGAGAGCATTAACCCGATCAACTGCCGGAAACAACCATTCAGGAATGGCCGCATAACCCACCCGCCACCCGGTCATCGCATAACCCTTGGAAAAGCCGTTTACGGTGATCGTTCGTTCGGCCATACCCGGCAGTGACGCGATACTGACATGCGGGTGATTTCCGAAGTTGATCTTTTCATAAATCTCATCGGAGATCACCAGCAGATCATGGCGTTGTGCGATCTCGGCAATCTGTTCCACATCCCGTTGTGACAATATCACGCCTGTCGGTGCATTCGGGATCGTCAAACCGATAATTTTGGTTCGCTGGGTGATAGCAGCTTCAATCGCTGCCGGATCTAAACGGAAGTTGTCCTCTGGCTTGAGTACAATCGTGACGGGCGTCCCACCTTGAAAAATCGTATTCTTTTCATAGTAGGCTCCCGGAGTGGTCATGATAACTTCGTCACCGGGGCCGACCAGCGTCGCCATAATTTGAAAAAGCACAGCATGCGCGCCATCAGAGAGCAGCAGTCCCTTCTTAGGGTCAACTGTAATACCATTGTCCGTTTGCAGCTTCTGTGCAATCGCTTCCTTCAATTCAGGCAGCAGTTTATAACGTGTCTCACCAGCTTCTATCGCCTTGATGGCTGCTTCACGAACATGACTGGGGGTTACAAATCCAACATCCCCTTGGCCTAAGTGAAATACCTGTTCGGCTTGAGCAACAAGCGCCGACATACCACCCGTGCGGACGGTTTTGCTAACTTTGCTAGGCAGCCAATTGCGTACCCGCGCTGGAACTGCGGTTTCAAAATTCATCCCAATTTTTCTCCTTAAGACTAATTCACATAATGGTTCAGGATCTCTTTCCAAAGAGGAATCTGCTATTTCTTGACTCTTGGCCTGAGATCCCCGTCAATTAAAGTCGTGCGACGCTCGCAACCCATTCCCCTGCGCTGATGACCGGGTAAAAGCGAATGGCTGCAACCATGCCATTCGTTTGCGCTGTCACGCGACCTATTTCGTCGCCAAATACGTCATACACAATCCCTAAAACATCACCCTCCCCAACTTCTTGGGCAGCTTCCACGGTTGGGAAAAAGCTGCCACCATAAGGGGTGTAGTGATAGAGTTCACTGCCTGTTTCGCGCGGTGTAACCCTTAATTCGGGTTCGCCGTCCAGCATCTTCAGACGCTTGAGCACATTCAGTACCCCGCGTGTGCCGCGTTCCGTATCTTCTGCGTTAAAACCCATGCGTCCCATACCGATAATCAAGCTGGGTGCGCCATTTCGGCTGGCAATCTGGAACATGGCCTTGGGCGGTCCTTCACCTTTGGGCTGCATCACAATGATCAAATCCGTATTGAAAGCTTCAGCCATGTCATAAGATCGTTTTACGATGCCGTCCGGTGCCGCCCCATCGATCCCGGCCAACGCAGCCAGCGTCGAACGTTTGCTGCCCCCATGCATATCAATCAAGTAGTCCGCCTTGACCACAATTTTGTGATACAGGTTATGGCCAATACGCTCCGAGATCGTGCCGTGTGCATTGCCCGGAACCGAGGGGGTATCATTATCAGCAGGGGTAAGATGCGTTCCAGCTTCAAAGGCAAGCGGATTAACAACCGGAATAGCGATGACCTGACCACGCAGTTGACCCGCATCGATCTGTTCTGCGATACGCCATGTCATCGGGATCGTGTTCAAATCATCTCCGTGTACCCCCGAAGTCACGACCAGCGTCGGGCCTTCATGCGCACCATTGATAAGAAATACAGGGGCTTGCACCTGTATTCCGGCAGCCGATTCATCGAACAGAACAAACCCCTTTACCTTTTCTCCCGGACCAGCAGTCAGCCCATCAACTTTAAGCTCTGTTTTCATAAACGCTCTCCCACCGCGCAATACTGGCAACCCAATCACCGGCAGCAACAACCGGGTAGAAACGAATCGCGTCAACAATTCCAGCCACTTCCGCTTTGATTTGCGCTTTCGGCTGCCCGAAAACATCAAAAACGGTGCCGAGCAAATCCCCCACATTCACTTCTTGACCAGCCGAAACAGCCGGGAAAAAGCCGCCTCCGTAGCCCGTCTTTTGGTACAGTTCGGTGTACGTGATATGAGGTGGTGTCGTGACGGGTGATGGCTCACCCGGCAGCATCTTGATGTGTCGCATGACATTCAGCACGCCCGCTGTACCGCGTACAGTGTCTTGCTCGTTAAATCCCATCTGACCCAGCCCAACATATATGCCAACAGCTTCACGCCGACACGCCGCCTGTGCCAGACCACGGGGTTGGCTGCCGGGTTTGGACTCCTGTACAACGATGAGTTGCGGTTGGAACGCAGTAGCCATGTCTTGAGCTTTAGCAAATATCTCCGGCTTACAACCCCCATCGATGTGAGCCAGTGTGGCCAGAGTCGCGTTTTTGCTCCCCCCATGCATATCAATGACATAATCAGCCTGTACCACGAGTTTGTTATAAATATGATGTCCGATGCGTTGTGAAATTGTTCCAGCCGCATCGCCGGGAAAGACCGGCGAACTGTGGTCAGTGGGTGTCAGATGCGTACCGGCTTCAAACGCCAACGGATTGATGATCGGTGCTGCGATCACTTGCCCGTAGAGTGTGGCGAGGTCAATACTTTCAGCGATTCGCCAGACCATAGGGATCGTGTTGAGATCGTCCCCATGCACGCCGGACGCGATCATGAGGGTAGGGCCTTCATGCGCCCCATTCAGTAAGATGATTGGAATTCGGGTGCGGATGCCAGCAGCCGATTCATCCACTGTAATGAATCCCTGTGCTCGTTCACCCACACTCGCCCTGATATTTTCAATAACAAAATCTGATTTCATAGTTTTTCACCACTCAATAAAGATGACACGCAGCCCAATGCTTCGGCTTAACTTCTTGCAAACTTGGTTCTTCAACCCGGCATCGATCCATCACAAACGGGCAGCGCGGATGGAAACGGCATCCCGTTGGTGGGTTAACGAGGTTCGGCACTTCGCCCTCCAGTAAAACCCGCTCCCGTTTCACATCGGGATCGACTTCCGGAATAGCCTTGATGAGCAGTTGGGTATAAGGGTGGAATGGCTCATCAATAACCGTATTGGTATCCCCGAGTTCAATCAGCTTCCCCGCATACATCGTCATCGTCCGGTCGCAGATATAACGAACAGTCGAAAGATCGTGCGAAACGTACAGAATCGCTGTCTCAAGCGTTTGGCTTAACTGTTTCAATAAATTGAGGATTCCGGCGCGAATAGAAACATCCAGCATCGAAACCGGTTCGTCAGCCACCAGAAACTTCGGTTCGATGACAATAGCGCGCGCAATCGCAAGTCGTTGTCGTTGCCCGCCGCTTAACTCGTGGGGATAACGATCAAGAAAATTCTCCGGCGGGCTGATTTCGGCTCGCTCAAGTGCCTGCAATACGCGTTCCAGATGCTCATCCTTCGTCCCAATTTTGTTCAGCCGCAGCGGTTCTACGACCGATTCGAAAACGGTAGATCGCGGATTGAGCGATTCATAGGGGTTTTGAAAAATGATCTGTGCCTGTCGTCGGAAGTTCTGTAAGCGGTCTCCACTATGGGTGGTTATATCTTCCCCCATAAAAGTGATGGTTCCACCGGTTGGTTCATACAGGCGCAGCGCCGTCATACCCACCGTTGTTTTTCCGGAACCGCTTTCACCGACAATCCCGATTATCTCACCGGCTCGGATAGAAAAGCTGACGCCATCAACCGCCCGGACGAACTGCTGTTTCTCGCGTTTCAGCAGGGCATCAATGAATCCTTGTTGCAGTGGATACCACTTTTGAAGGTCTTTAACGGCAAATACAATCGAATTGCTATCGTTCATGCTCTAGCGACTACCTTACTTGAATGTTCGTGTATTTTCGTTTCGTGTCTTTAGGCTGAACCAGTCTCACACGCTTGGTTTTCTGACCTGTAGTTCACGGTTTTTCGTAATTCTTGCCTGCTTCCACAACTGTCCATCTGCTGCCCGTTCTCTAAACTCCGGAGCCAATTCCGGGAAGTGGCAGGCTGAGTAATGTCCCGGCTCAACCTCGGTGATGATTGGCTCCTCTTCAATACAGCGCTCTTGTGCAAACGGGCAGCGTGTATGAAAGCGGCAGCCCGACGGCGCATTCATTAAGTCCGGTGGGCTGCCCGGAATCGATATGAGTTCTTGAATCGGCCCTCTTAGCCGTGGAAATGCATTCTTTAGTCCCAGTGTGTAAGGGTGATACGCTTGCCTGAGCAGGGGGCCGGTTGCCGCATATTCCACAATCTTGCCCCCATACATGACAATCGTTTTGTCACAGTTTTCTGCAACGACCGAAATATCGTGTGTAACCAGCAGGAGGGACTTCTGTAATTGCTTCTGAATCCGATCAATCCGATCTAAGATTTGGTCTTTGACGATAACATCTAGTGCTGTCGTAGGTTCATCCGCCACAATCAAATCTGGATTCAGGGATAAAGACATCGCGATCAACACCCGTTGGCGCATGCCTCCACTGAATTGATGGGGATAATCGCGCAGTCGGTTGGGGTCTAAACCAACCATCTTGAATAACTCACCTGCGCGGCGATACCCCTCTTCCTTAGTGATATTCTCATGCGCCTGAATGGATTCCAGAATCTGATCCCCAATTCGCGCAACCGGATCGAGTGCGTTCATCGCACTCTGCGGAATGAAAGACATCTCGCGCCAGCGTACCGTACTCAATTGCCGGTCAGACCACTGCGTAATATCCTTGCCATTTAAGATAATCTGCCCATTGGCGATCTTGCCGTTCTTAGGCAGCAGTCGCAGTATCGCCCGCGCCAGTGTTGACTTACCGGAACCCGATTCGCCGACGATCCCGAAGTACTCTCCCTTTTCAATCGTAAAAGAAACGTTGTCGACTGCTTTAAGCAATCCTTTGCGCAGTTGATAAACAACCTCAAGATTCCGAACATCTAAGAGGCTCACGAGGCTCTTTCCTTTTGTTGGGCAGCGTTGGCAAGGGTATGGATGATATAAGTCACGTCTTCATCGCTTAAATGAGGGTGAATAGGCAGACAAATGAGTTCTTCAGCGGCCATTTCAGCCACAGGGAAATCACCTTTTTCATAACCCAGATGCTTGTACAAAGGTCTTGTATGCAAAACAGGCGTGAAGTGTGCGCCGGCTTCGATTCCATATCGTTGTAAGCCTGCGATGATGGCATCGCGTTGAGGCACACGAATGATATAAGTTCGCCAGCTTGGTTTTGTGTGCGTCGGCGGATGTAAACGGGTTATGCCAAGCGCGTCACAAGCTTCATCATATCGTGCGGCGATCTCCCGCCGTCGCGCCAACCAACCCTCTAGATACGGCATTTTGGCATTAAGGGCAGCCGCCTGTATGCTGCTAATCATCACGTTGTAGCCCTCAAGGTCGAGGTCTGTGCTTCCCATAGCGGCTTGGTATCCGAAGCCGGAAATTTGTCGCCCCCGTATCGCGATCTCATCATCGTTCGTGACGAATATGCCTCCCCAGCCAATGCCGCCGAGAATTTTGGTTGGTGCGAAGCTAAAAGCCGCCATCTGTCCCAAACTACCGGCTCGCTGCTGCCGGTATTCAGCTCCCACAGCTAATGCGGCGTCTTCAATGACCATTAACTGGTGCTCGCGTGCGATCTCATTGATAGCGTCCATCTCCGCCACCTGACCATGCAAATGGACGGGCATAATGGCTTTGGTGCGTTCGGTAATTGCCGGAGCAATTTTCTTTGGGTCGAGTGTTAAAGTTTCTTCGCTGATGTCTGCAAAACGGATCGTAGCATTCGCTAACGAAATGGCCGCCGTTGTGCATTTACTGGTGTACGGAGCAGTAATGACCTCATCACCAAACCCTATTCCAGCGGCACGTAAACCGACCAGCAGCGCCATGGTTCCTGAAGCCGTTCCCACACCATGCCTGACACCGCAAAATTGGGCAAAAGTCTCTTCTAGCTGGCGAACATTCTCATCGAGCACATACTGTCCGGATTGCAGGACGGACAGCACGGCCTCGTCTATATCCTTTTTAGCCGCCTCATAGTCACGGGTCGCTTCCGATAATCTGAGTTGCATCAGCCGCCGTACTCCCGTAGACGGGGATCGGTCGATGCCTCGAAGGCTCTACCCACCATGTAAGATGCCGTCACAAATAGGGCGATGCACGCGCCCGGTGGAACAATCCACCACCATGCCCGCCGCGCAGCCCCCGCCCGAAACGCATCATTCAGCATCGTTCCCCAACTTGGAAAACGCGGGTCGCCAAAGCCCAGAAAACTGAGTCCGGCTTCCGTCAATACACCGGTACTGACCGCCAATGCCGTATATAGCAAGATCAACGGCAGCACATTAGGCAAAATGTGGCGGTAGATAATGTAGGCCGGTTTCGCCCCCGCTGCTCTGGCCGACCAGATGAAAGGGCGCTGCTTCAAGCTTAAGACCTGAGCACGAATGACTCGTGCTGTGCTGCGCCAGAACAACAGCGAGATGATCAGAATGACATTCCAGATGCTCGTCCCCAGCAGCGATACGAGGACAATCGCAAACGGCAGAAAGGGAATACCATACGTAATATCCACCAGTCCCATCAGAAACTCATCGAGTTTGCCGCCGCTGTAGCCTGCCCATAAAGCGACATTACTACCAATAAACACCGTCACAATGGCCGATAAGAAACCAACAACCACAGCCACCCGCGCCCCCGATAGCGTCTGGCTAAAGACATCACGACCTGCCGTAGTAGTTCCAAACCAGTAACGCGCTGAAGGTGGTTCGCCGCGCGCCAGACTGCCATCCTCCAAATACTGGAGATCGTTCGGGCCATACGGTGTCAAACTGTCACCAAATGCAGCGATAAAGAAAAACACCAAAAGAATGATTAAACCAATAGTCCCCGGCCCATCGCGCAAGATTTCACGAAACTGCATAACCAGCCACGAGCGGCGGCTTGCATGAACGCCCTTTCTTGCTGGCCGTCCAGCCTCACCGTAATTTCCTTCCGGATTTGTAGTGTTCATTGGGTTCCTATTTCAAACTGATGCGTGGATCGAGCTTGTGGTAGAGAATATCGACGATGAAATACATGATGACTACCGAGGCCGACCACATGAAAAAGGCAGCCTGCGCCAGTGGATAATCCCGTGAATTCACTGCCTCCACCAATGCCCGGCCAATTCCGGGCCATGAAAATACGGTTTCGAGTAGAACCGATCCGGCGACGGCAATCGTCGCTAAAAATGCCAGATACGTCACGACCGGCAGCAGCGCATTCCGCATCGCATGCCGTACCACCACCCGTTCCGGCACACCCTTAGCCCGAATAACATCAAGGAATTCCTCGTTTTGTACCTCGATCATGCTGCTCCGCATGAGCATAATCGGGCTGGCAGCCAGATAAATCGCTGCCGTCATCATCGGCAGAATCAGATGCCGCAGGAAATCGATATTAAAGTAAATATCCCAGACCGTTTCCGCCGTGTACCCCAATTCGCGCATCCCGCTGGATGGAAACCAGCGCAGCCAGAAACTAAAAATAATTAATGCCACCAACCCCAACCAGTACAGGGGAACACCGTGCAGAACCAGCGGTATCATGATCCCCCATCGCTCGATGATCGACCCGCGTTTCCACCCCATATAACTGCCGATGCCGATAGCGGCTACGATGGCCAGTACAACCGCCGGAACCATCAGCACAAGGCTGTTGCGCAAGAACGGCCCCAGCACTTCCATAACAGGCACGCGGTAAAAGAACGATCGACCGAAATCGAGTTTCAGTAGATTGCCCATATAAGTGAGGTACTGCGTAAAAACCGGCTTATCAATCCCCCAGAATTCTCTCAACTGCTGTTGACCCTCAGCCGTAAGCGAAGAATCAATCAACAGCGACGCGGGGTCAGCCGGAATTAACCGGAACATGAAGAAGATGATGGTCATGATGACCCATAAGGTAAAGATCATCCGAATAAAGCGGCGTAAGATGTATTCTCGGCTCATGACATTGCCATTAAAGTATTGGATTGGAAACGAGTACGGGGATCAGCACCGGTGGCTGATCCCCTTTTTGAAATGAGATTACCCACCTACATTGTAAGATGCAGGATAGTGGAGTCGGCCTTCTGCGTCCCACGTATAGCCAGCTTCGGCCAGAACCGCGCGGGCCGCTTCCGGATCATATCCGTAGGACATCGTATCCGGGTTGAAAAACGCGCTTGTCGGGTGCATGAAGTTGCCGTCTGCCGTGGATCCGCCGCCCAGACCAGCCACCACTTCAAGCATCGACGCTTTGGGAATGAGATGGTGTATCGCGCGCCGGAAGGCAAGGTCGCTGCCCGGTAGCACGCGGTTATCGATGTAAACCGATTGTATACCGACGCTCGGCGTGATCACCAGTTCAAGGTGTTCCATCGCCTCAAGGGTTTCGATCTGTGAATCACCCCGGATATACGTACCATTGGCATCCAGTTCTTGGTTCTCCAACATGCCAATCCACACCTCTGGCGTCGGGATGATCGCCACAAGGATATTGATCGCCGGCGCTTGGAAGTGGTTCGGGTTCCCGTTGAACAACCATGATTCATTCTTCCGCCAGTGTCCGAAGGTGAACGGCCCGCTGCCGATGGGTTCTGCGTTTTCAAATGTCTGCGGATCGCTGACCTCCGACCAGATGTGCTGCGGCACGATGTAAATGGCCGTCAAAATGTTGGATTCGAAAGGTGCGAAAGCATTCTTCAGCGTGAAGCGTGCCGTATAATCGCCCGTTTGCTCAACACCTGCCACCACATTGAAAATGCCTGCCCAGTTCGGGATCGCATTTTCCATCGCGTAATTCACGGTAAAGACCAGATCCTCAGCCGTTACCGCTTCGCCGTCATGGAACGTCATACCCTCACGCAGCTTAACGTCGATAGTCGTGTTGTCGACCCATTCCCACGATTCTGCTGCCCATGGGATGGTTTCCAACAGCTCATTCTTCCGTGCCAGCGTGTCATAAATCCACGTCATCGTAGCCGTATTAAACAGACCGCCTGTGGCGACAAACGGGTTTGTCGAATTGCCGTCATGATTATTTTCAATTCTCAACGTCGTCTGATCAGTCAATGGCTGGACGTTCAAGAACGAGGTCAAGTTGTTAAACCGTGAAATACCGGCGCTGGGGCGTTGCAGGAAACCCTCGAATTTGGTCTTATCATACGCCTGTACGTCATTGATGTAGTACACCGGGATGAATGGCGTCTCTCGTGCGAAGATCTCCTGAATTTGCAGGATCATTCCCTTACGAACCTCAGGATCAAGCTCGATAGATTGGGCTTCGATCAACGCATCAACCTCTTCGTTCATCCAGTTCGCGAGGTTACTACCGCCCGCGCCCGCACCCGCCTTGCTTGAATGGAGGACATCCGTCAAGAACCAGTTCGGGTCAATGCGTTCGTCCGTAACCCCCGCACCCGTTGAGGTGAAGGTGCCGCAGTTCCGCTCTATACTGCAACTCTGAATCCACGTATTGGCCTCAATCGGCTGAATATCTAGCGTGATGCCGATTTGTTCCAGTTCGGGCTGAATTTGCCGCCACCATTCCTCATAAGAGGGGAATGCCAATTGCGATACGACCAGAGGTGGAACCAATGCGCCCATTTCTTCCTGTGCGCTTGAAGTGATCCACGTACCCAGTAGGAGACTGGTGATAAGGATCAACGACGTGATTTTGGAAAGCCGGCGTGAAACTATTCGGTGTCGCAAATACGGTAATAGAAACATTGAATTCCCCTCATCTCTCTGTCGCGTACGATAGATAAAAACACTTCACACGATCATGGTCATTGCTTGACCGGCGTATATACAACTTCAGGGTAAAACCCGTCTCAAACGCAACAACTGATCTCGATTGACACTCAGGTCAATTGCTGAGGAAAGTTTCTAACCGTTTGCCCATCACGCGCTGCTTTTAGCTCTCCGTTTCCGAACCGTCTTCATCTTTTATGAATTGGTCATAGCGGAACGTTCGCTTGATGGCCTTCAGCACATGGCTGGATGATATATGGCGTATGCCTTTGATTTTTGATAGTTTTTCAGTGAAGAAGTAAAACATTTCTTCTTCGCTTGTGAATGCCGATACCATGATCAAATCATAAAGACCGGTGGTATAGCTGACGTATGTCACCTCGGCGCATTCCGCCAGCGCATCTGCAACTTCTGTTATCCGGCCCAGATCAACCTCAATGCCCGAAAACAATTGGTGGCGGTGTCCAATCTTCCACGGGTCTACAATCGCCACAATTTGCAGTACTTCCTCATCAATGAGCCGTTGAATGCGGTTTCGCACCGTACCGTCCGACACATTGAGTTTGCGCGCGATTGCGGTATTCGTTTGCGACGCATCCTCCATCAAATAGGCCAGAAGTTTTTTGTCGAATTCGTCTAGTTTGATCATCACGCTCAGGTCCATTTTTTTATTTGAGTATTTGTCATAAGTATAACAGTGTCATACCTAAGTCGTGAAATTGCGGACGAAGACATGACAGGTTACAACTTAAGCGTGTGATGACAACAGAATAGCAACTTACTACGATTTTGTCAACAAAAACATG
>JAFLCH010000010.1:34637-36235 GCA_017303775.1 Anaerolineae bacterium
CGGGGTGTGATGATCGCCGCGCAAGGCTTACACAACCGCCCTTCAGCGCCAGCCACCAAAGCGGATCTCCGCCGCATCATCCGTCAGATGCACGTCCTCCAGATCGACACCATTCATGTCATCGCCCGCAGCCCCTATCTCGTCCTCTGGAGTCGGCTCGGCGGCTACCCCTTTCATTGGCTGGATGAACTGCTGGCCGAAGCCAACCTGTTTGAATACTGGTCACATGCGGCCTGCTTCCTGCCCATCGACGACTATCCCCTCTATCGCCGCCTCATGCTCGAAAAAATCACCTTCAACGAACATCGTTGGAAGCCGTGGCTGGAGTCGCATGCCAGCATCGTCGACTTGATCTTCCAGCGCATCCGTGACGAAGGGCCGGTGCGCTCTGCCGACTTTGAACGCACCGATGGCGGCAAATCCGGTTGGTGGGACTGGAAAGACGAAAAAACCGCCCTCGAAGGTCTGTGGATGAAAGGCGATCTCATGGTCGCCAAACGTCATAACTTCCACCGCTTCTTCGACCTGCGCCAGAATATCCTGCCCGATTGGGATGACGTCCACGCCCCGTCCGTCGAAACCGTTTACGAAAACTTCGTCCTCAACACCGTTAAAGCCCTTGGCGTCACCAGAGCCGCGTGGATTCCCGACTATTTCCGCATCGGCAAGAAGACTGCCCAGCCCCTCATCAACCAGCTTGCCAAAAACGGCGGCCTGCAAACCATCGCCGTCGAAGGTTGGTCTGAACCCGCTTACTTCCACCCCGACCAGCGTCCTCTCATCGAAGCCGCTGCTGCTGGCGACATTCCCGCCTCAGCCACCACCTTCCTCTCGCCCTTCGACCCTCTCGTCTGGGATCGCACCCGTGCCCTTGAACTCTTCAACTTCGACTACAAAATCGAAGTCTATACACCCGCTCCCAAGCGCAAGTACGGCTATTTCACACTGCCCATCCTCCACAATAACACCCTCATAGGCCGCCTCGACCCCAAAGCCCACCGCAAAGAGGGCATCTTCGAGGTCAAAGCCCTGCACTTGGAACCCGGCGTCGTCGTGGATGATGCCTTGGTCGCCGCGCTCCAGAACACCCTGCGCGACTTCGCCGCGTGGCATCAAACCCCCCGGATCATCGTCCGCCACTCCACCGCCCCCGGCCTCGCCCAACACCTATCCGACTAACCACTGAAGAGGGGGATTCGTCCCCCTCTTTCTAGACTATTTTCCGCCGCCCCCTAATATCTGGGGGATTGCCCATTTTCTAATGGAAAATAGACAATTTCTCCCTTATAATAGAACATATGTACGAACAAGTGAGGAGAGAAAAAGGGTCATGAAACCGCGTAACATCAAGCACCTACAAGTGCGCGCCCGTGACCTCAACGCCACTATCGTCAACCGCAATACGGTCATCGTCGAAAGCACCACCACCCCCACCGCCAGTCATGTCGTGACTGTCGAATATGACGACGAAGGTACGATTCACGCTCGCTGCACCTGCCCGTGGGCCATCAACGGGGGTATCGCCTGTTCGCATGTGCTTGCCGCGCTCGATGCCCTTGCCTCGCGCAAAGGGCGCGCCCTCAGCTTCTGGACGGATA
>JAFLCH010000100.1 GCA_017303775.1 Anaerolineae bacterium
CCCCGCTCCGCTCCGCCTCCCGGATGATGTTCGCCGCTGCCCGGTCTTTCACGCTCCCGCCGGGGTTCGTCCACTCCGCCTTCGCGTACACCTGCACATCCGCCGGCAAGTGCGCCGTCACCGACCGGAATCCCACCAGTGGCGTATTCCCGATCTGGTCTTCAATGCGGCTTGCCTGCACCACTCCGCTGCTCTCAATCCGAAAACCTGCTAGCGCCATTTTTCTACTCGATCTCCACTGCTTACCAAAACCCATCGCTCACAACAAAAAAGCCAGCCGCAAAATAAAAAGCGTGACGACGCTTTCCCCTCAGGGACGCGCCACGCTTCTCGTTTGCTGCTGGCTTCCTAAAGCCGCTTCTCGTTAATCAGCCGTCTGAAGTGTGGTCAACGCCCCCGCTTCAGACAACAACAGTTGCAATAAAACATCAAAGTTCGGAACCTTATCTCATCAATCGCATTCAAACAGTCTAACCTGTTGACATTTGAATGTCAATCAGCCCGCCCCCAACGCTAAAAAGACGCTCATCTATCCTGCGTCCTAACCCGCTTATCCGTCCGCCAGAATGCTGTCCACCGCCCCCGCCAGCTCGCGCAGGTTGCTCACTTTATAAACCCCGTCGGAAAGCGGTGCGTATTGGTGCATATCGCTGTCGCCCGTCCCCCATTGGCTCGGCGGCTCCGGGCAAAACCACAGCAGCCGGCGCGCCCGTCGCTGCATATCCGAAGCGATCCCCAATTGCGGGTCATTGTAGTTATTCCGCCCATCCCCCAGCACAATCACCGTAGTCCGGCTCCCGATCTTGCTCATATGATCGCGCTGGAACGTCTTCAGGCTGTTCCCCAGATCAGTGCTGTAATACCCCGGCGGGTTCTCATACAACACTTGGTGTACAGCCTCCTGTGGTTGCTTCTCCTCGAACGTCATACTGATGTCCACCAGATCGCCGATGAAGATGTAGCTGTCCGTTTTCGCCACCACATCTTGCAGCTCATACACCAGCGTCAGCAAAAACTCCGCGCAGTATCGCATCGACGTACTGATGTCACAAATCAGCACCAGCCTCGGCTTAACATGATGCGTGTGGTACTTAATCTCCAGCGGCACACCCCCGTACCGCATATTCCGGCGCATCATCCGGCGCGGGTCCATCGTCCCCGCGTTCGCCCGTTTCTGCCGCAGCGAAGCCCTGCTCCGCAGCCGTGCCGCCAGCCTGCGAATTTCATCCCGGATGTCGTCCACCTCGTTCTGGCTCAACTGCGAAAATGGCACATCCAACAAATCAGGCTTCGGGTCAGGCTCCTTACCGGCCATCTGTTCCGCCAGCGTTGCCCCCGCGAACTGCGAAATCTGCTCGCTCAAACCCTGTGCGTTCTCTTCAAGTTGTTCCCGCAGCTCGTCCAGCGCCTCGCTGCTCATGCCCATCGCTTCCAGTTCCTTCAGCAGTTCCTCAATCATCTCTTGAATCTGCTGCATCCCCATCTGCCGGTTCATTCGCCGTTCAAACCACTGCCGCTGGTACATCTCGCTGCCTTGCTGCAATCCCGCCTGCTGCCCCATCTGTTCAAGTTGTTCCTGACTGAACGGGCGTCCCTCCAGCATCTGCTTCAGCAAGTCCTTCAGCGCCTGCATATTCCCCATCAAGGATTGCAGCGCGTCCTGTAACTTTTGCTGATCTTCAGGCGACAGATTATCCGGAATGTTATTCATCGGCGGTTGGTTGTTGCCGAAGAACAGCGGGAAGAAATAATCGAACGTGCCTTGGTCACGGGCTTCCTTCACCAGCGTTGCCCGCAGTGTGGAACGGAAGTAATCCCGGTTAGCCGCCCCAACCGCTTCCACCCCGAACATCGCGTCTTGGCTCTCCGCCAGCGAAATACGTACACCAGCCGCTCGCAGCGCCCGGATAAATTGCACCATTCGTTTGTCCATAAAAGGGTTTCCTCACGAACTCGAAGCGGACGGGAGTATGGAGGTTGCATCAGCCCAAACAGGCTGACACTATTGATTCTAGCGCAAGGATGGGAAATGAGAAAACTACCGAATGGGGGAGTATGCTAGCAGACTAACAGCAAAACAGCGGGTCAAATTGTTCAAACACCAACCGGTGCTTCGATCAACTTTTTCAGGTTCTCCAACCCCGCTCGCAAATCAGCTTCATTCTTCTGTTCAATCGCGATTCGGTTCAACAGTTGGCCGACGAGCGCTCCCGGTAGCTTATAATTCACCCGTATCGTAAGCTGAGTGCCCTCTTTCACGGACTTGAAGAAAAACTCAAACGTACTGTCGATCCCGCTCAGAGTCTTGACCTTCAAATACTCATCTTCCCGCAGCGCGATCACCTCATGTTCGCCCTTCAACCGCACGCCCATCATGTTATAAACATATCGGGCAATCGACCCCACCTGCGTGGGCGCAGGTGTGATGCGTTGTTGCAGTTCAATCGGCTTCCACCATTCCGATTGTCGTTCCGGCTGGTTCGCTATAAATCCAAATACCAAGTGGGCGGGGGCATAAATATGGGTAGTGTGTTCTACCTGCGGCATGAGTTACTACTCCAACCTGAATTTGCGAACATGGTGATTGTAACGGGTAACACCTTGAATACACCTTACAAATTTGAAATTCCGGCTCATGACATGACAAAAGTAAGGGAGGGTGATGCATCACTCGCATTCACCCTCCCCATTTCAACTCATCACCCTGCGTTTGTTCTCGCCGGATTAATCGCCCATTTTTGCGGCAGTCGTCCCCGGCAAAGCTTTCTCGGTTGGCTTAGGCAGCAAACTCACCTCCACCCCATCCACAAAAGTCGTGGGATCAGGGGTAGGCAAGTTGTAACGGTCAAAGAACGTGCGCACTTCGTCAGCCAGCAGTTCTTCTTTATCCAGCAGCACTTGAACCAACGCCTCGACCGTCTCACGGTTTTCCCGCAAAGTCTCGCGTGTTTCCCTGAGCAAATTCTGGAAGGTTTCTTCCATCGCCTGAGCCATCTCAGGCGTCGGTGAGGCGAATGAATTCGACCCGGTGACCATGAAGTCCTGCGCACGCCCGACCGCTCCGCCTAATGTCCCCAGCATACCCGCCAGCGCCATCCTATTCAGCGTATTACGGATGCTCATAAAGTCGCCCGCGACACCCAATGTCTGGTTCTCCAGCCCACAAAACTCGATCTCAGCCGCTTTACCCGCCACCGCTACCTTCAACCGGTTGAGCATTTGTTTCTTGGTCTGCATTCCCTGATACGCTTCCCGCGCCGGATAATGCGACACATGTCCGAAGGCCTGTCCCTGCCGGATGATGGTAATACGTGCGATGCGATGATGTGGCATGAACAACCGCACGGCGACCGCATGTCCTGCCTCGTGGTAGGCCAAACGCTTCTTAGCTTCCGGTGAAATATGCTTGAGCGGAGCGCGCAGCCCCATCTCATGTTCCGGTTGTGCCAAGCGGAAATCGTTGTAAGTGATGTACGTCCGACCATCAAACAGCGCGTAACGCAGCGCTTCGTTCAAGAGATACTTGATGTCCGCCGGTGTGTATCCCGGTGTCTCGGTTGCCAAGATAGCCGGGTTCAGCCCATCTTCGTGCGCCATCTTGGAAAGGTAATAGGTGAACATATCGATGCGCCCCTGCATATCAGGCACATCCACCCGAATCTTCTTATCAAAGCGTCCGGGGCGCAGCAGCGCCGGATCTAACGCGCCAATCCGGTTAGTCGCGCCAATCACCAGCACACGACGCTGCGGTTTCGGGGGTGACCGGCGTAAAACCAGCCGGTAGAAACGCGCCTTCAACCGCGCTTGCCAATTATTATTCTGGCTGAAGCCATCCATCTGGATCAGCAGGGTGCTCAACACACCCATCCCGCCCATGCCGCCCGCCATACCACCCATTCCACCCATCGGGCCGCCGCGTCCGCCGACTTGGCTCACGTCACCGCGCGATCCCACCGAGTCGATTTCATCGAGGAAGATCACCGCCGCGCCATAACGCCGCGCAGCCTTACGCGCCTTCCCGAACAATTGCATCACCTTCAGCGCACCCGTTCCCATAAACATGCCTTGCAGCGAAGAAGTGTCCACGTAGTAGAACGGTACACCGGCTTCCGTGCTGATAGCTTTCGCCAACCATGTCTTACCGGTACCGGGCGGGCCTTCCAACAGCAAACCGGTCAGCGGTTCACCACCTGATTTTTCGAAAGCCGCTACACCGCGCAGCAGCGTCACAATCTGGCGCGCCTGCTCCAACAGTTCGGGCTGCCCGCGATAATCCTTGAAGTCGATCCCTTCCGATCCGGGCATCACCTCGTAGGTACGGGGACGGCTCACGAACCACATGATGGCGACGAACTGAAGCAAGCCCACCGCTAGCGTAATCGCCAGCGGAATTGCAGTGCCCAAAAATCCGATCAGCGACCGCATAAAGTTCGCGTCGAACAGCGCGATAATCACAATCAGGATGATCAGCTTCCACCACCAGCCGTTACGGATGAAGCGCCGTATCCGGTTCGGCAGCCGGTTGCTCCGGTCGACGAGCGTATCCTCTGCCTCCCAATTCCAACGACCTTTCGTATCCAGATACGGTTGGTTGGGTGCGTTTTTAATCTGGGTCATGCGGATACACCTCCGGCAATAGCGGGTGTCTTTTTCATATACGGGTTGAGATCAACTTTAGGGGTGTAAAGCCCATACTGGTCGAAAAATGCTTCGACATCGTCAGCGTACAATTCTTCTTTTTCCAGCAACAGCTTGATGAGCGCATCCCCCATTTCGCGCTGAATCCGCAGCACCATACGCACTTCTTCCAGCACCGAGCGGAATGTATTTTCCATAGCCTCGCTCATTTCCGGCGAGTAATTGGTGCCGCGCAAGTTCGCGCCCAGCGGCCCGAACATCCCCGCGTCAGCCATCCGGTAAAGGACAGCGCGAATTCTGCCGAAGTCGCTTCCATCACCCCAACCGATCCCGACACCCAGCGTTTGAGCATCTTCACCCGCGAATTCCATCTCACCTGCTTTACCGGCTACCGCGACCCGCAGCTGGTTCATCAGGTTATCGTAAGTATCCATGTAGTCATATTCTTCGAGGGCGGGATAAGCCAGCACATAGCCATGCGCCCCACCCTGCCGGATGATGGTAATGCGCGCGATGCGGTAGTTGGGGCGGAAGATACGGATAGCAATCGCGTGCGCGCCTTCATGAGCCGCCAAGCGATACTTATCTTCAGGGGCAAGGTTACGGATAGGCTGACGCAGGCCCATCTCATGTTCTGGCTGTGCGCGCCGCACATCAGCCATCGTCACCGCGGTACGATCATCGAATAACGCGTATCGCAGCGCCTCGTTGAGCAAGTGTTTGATGTCCGCCGGTGTGTAATTGGGTGTCTCGGAAGCTAAAATCAGCGAATCGAGGGTATCGTCATGCGCGATTTTAGACATGTAATACTCGAAGATATCGCGGCGGCCTTCCAAGTCGGGGGCATCGACACGAAGTTTCTTGTCGAAACGTCCGGCACGCAGCAGCGCCGGATCAAGCGCGCTGATGCGGTTGGTCGCCCCAATTGTGAGGATGCGGCGCTGGGGCTTGGGTGGTTTGCGGCGCAGGATGGTTTTATAGAACCATGTGCGTTTGCGCGCCCACCAACCATGCTCCAAACTGAAGCCGTCCATTTCCACCAGCAGCGTGCTGAGAATGCCCTGCCCGCCCATGCCGAAGAAAATCGGCAGCCGGTTGCGGCTGAGGGGCGAACCTTCCATCTCCGCGCGTTCGCCAGTGGTTGCAACGCCACCGCGTGAACCCACCGCGTCAATTTCATCAATGAATACAATCGCCGCGCCATAATCTCGAGCAGCAGCCCGCGCTTTACGGTAAAGGTTCATCACCTTGAGCGGCGCGATACCCACGAACATAGAGTTCATCGACGAAGCATCAATCGAAAAGAAAGGAATGCCAGCTTCGGTGCTAATGGCCTTCGCCATCCATGTTTTGCCTGTTCCCGGCGGCCCTTCCAACAAGAGGCCGTTCATCGGCTCACCGCCCGATTCCTCGAAGATGCGCACGCCACGCAGCAGCTTCACAATCTGGCGCGCCTGTTCCAGCAGTTCAGGCTGCCCGCGATAGTCGTTAAAGCTCACGCCCTCAGTGGTCGTCCCCGGCCAGATGGTTTCCATACGGGTACGCCCCAGAAACCAGAAAATCAGTATGAACTGGCTAATGGAGAAGCTGACAATCAGGACAATCCGGAAAATGTAGGGGAAGGCGTCCTGCAAAATCCAGCGCATAAAGTCAGCGTTTAGGAGCGCCGACCCCACCAGCACAACCAGAACGACCCTGAAGATCGAAAACTGGGCGAGAATGCGATGGTAAAAACGGTTGCGACGGTCAACCAGTGTCGCTTCCTGCTGCCAACTAAAATTTTTCGTGGAGAGTTTATTGTCCTCTGAGTCGGTAGTGGTAATACTCATAGCAGGTGTGATCCTCTAAACTCAGCTAACGATAAATCGAACGGACTGAAAATCACTGTCCCTGTGCAGCGCTCAAACGCGAGATCAAGAAAACAGGGTGATTAGGAGTGCCTGAATAGATTTGCTGTGTTTCCGGCTGTGCGAACAAAAGCTGCCCATTCACCACAAGATCAGCAAAGTCATCAATGGTATTGGGGCGCTGGTTGAGGTAACGCAGAATGTCCAGCCGGCTGATTTCAGTCGTCCAGAAAACCAGACCAGCATAGCTGGGGCCATGATCGAGGGTATCAAACGGAACAGGGGCGAGGTTAATAATCTTGATCAGTGTTGAACCTTCACTCTGTTCCAGTGTCCCCTGCCAGATTAACTCGTTAATCCGGCGAATGGCGTTCACTTGATCGAGTTGGCTGGCGTTGGGAAGGTTCGCGGTGAGGATATAGATTTCAAAAATGTCGCTGTTCAGGTCTTTGCGAATTTCGATGATATCGAGGTTGCCAATGTTGGCCTGTACCCGTTCGGCAGCAGCCTCGATACGGTCAGCAGCAGACATGAGTGCCGGATCTGTATTGCCGGATTTATCGGCCATAACAAACTCGACATCGGATACGATCTGGTCGGCGACTGCATCGGGATTAGCTTCTCCGGTGAGGACGCGCAGACCGGGCAGTGCACTACAGCCTGTACCTGCCAGCAGCGCAAACACAATCAATACAATAATCCGCACATCCTGCTTCATAGCTGTTACCACACTTTCAGTCACTCACTATGGATGATTATACTGTTTCTAACAGGGATATGTTCAACGTATGTGATGAGTATTCTACTCTTGAAAACGTTACGAGATATATTTTTGGATGCGCCTATTCAGCAAACGCTCACATTTTTAAGGATTTATTGAGCGCGTGTTAATCCTGAGCGTATGAAGGTTATCGGGGTTTGGTATAGTTGTTTAACCCCTATATTGGCTAGAATAGCACATATTGATGAATAAAGTTGATGAGATGTTCCCTCCAAAACGCATTCGAACGTACTATATTTATAGTATTCTGGCGCTGGCACTGGTGCTGCGGTTGGCGGTTGTTGCCTCGGCTGACCGGGGCTATTTGTATACCGAAACAGGCGGGGACAGCTGGTGGTATCTGGAGTATGGGCGGGCGCTGGTACGCGGGCAAGAACCGGCTTCTCCACCTTCTGGCCCGATATACCTGATCTTCGTTGGCTATCCGCAAGCGCTGGACGCACCTGACCGTGATGTTGTGTTCATTCGGGCGCTGCGACCTTTCGGATATGAACCCTTCATTCAAGTCCCCGAAATGCCAATCCTGATCATTCAGGTTGTGCAAGCCATACTGGGCACGGTTACGTGCTATTTTGCGTACCGTCTGGCGAGGGCTATCAGCCGGGATGAACGGGCGGGTTTGCTGGTGGCAGGCGTGTTGGCGATTTCGCCCGTATTTGTGCTCGAAACTACACAGGTGCTGACTGAAACGCTGTATCTGTTTCTGCTTTCCGGCGGGCTGTGGTTGTATATTCGCGGCGTGGATCGGGCTAGTGGGCTGAGTCCGACTGCGGTACTGGTATGCGGGGTGATTTTGGGAGTCGCGACGCTGACCCGCGCAGTTCTGTTGGCTTTCCCGGTCGGGCTGGCGCTGCACCTTCTGGTGGCTTACGGTTGGCGCAGGGGCGCACGGCTGGCGCTGATCTTGATCGTGGCGTATGTGATCACCCTGTCCCCATGGACAATTTACAACAAGCTGAAATGGAATCAGATCGTCATCGGTGCGCAGGGATTCGCCGCGTTCCTTTTCATCGGGGCGACCGAGTGGCAGGGGCCGCAGGGGACGGATCAGAATCTGGCGCAGGAAGCCAGCGTGAACGGCGAATTCCCGACTGACCCCGGCGACCAACAAGGGTTGTACGCCAGCGCAGCCAGTAAGAGTATTCTGGGTGATCCCATTGGCTGGTTGAGCCGGCGCGCGAACGCACTGGCGAGCGCCCTGCTGCAACCGCATGGGACTCTTTTCTTCCCCGGTGAGAGCCTGAAAGATGCGCTGACGCATTGGATGCAGGATGATCGCAGTCTTGACGGGCTGCTGAGGGTGAGCCGGGGGGATGGCTTCTGGCCGAAGCTGGTGATTTATGTGCTGCACTTCGGGGGCTGGTTGTTGGGGTTCGCCGGCATGTGGTTGACGCGCAAACACTGGCGCATCAGCCTGCCGCTGGTGGGGCTGGTGGTGTATACCCTGCTGGTACACTTCGTGCTGGATGCTATCCCGCGCTATTTGTTCCCGCTCGATCTGGTGATCTGGGTGTTCGCAGGGGCGGCAATCATCCGATTAGTGCGCGCGGGGCAGATTGTTGGAAGCAGCAAAGATTCTCCTGTTCCCAACGGTGAACCCCGACCTGCACAGCCTTAAGAGCGCGAGAAAAATCGATCCCAAATCTGGCGAACGGTTTTGAGCGAGCGGTTCAGGATTGTATCCGGATCGGCGAGTAGAGCTGACGGCCTGAGATCAGGCGCAGTGAGGAGCCAAACCAGAAGCGGGAAAAGCATTGCGATGACTTTTGTCTCCAGCGTACTGATACCGATGGGTAGAATAAACAGGAAGCTGAACGCCCAAAGCACAAGCTGCTTACGAAAACTGACGCGCCCCAGAGCCGGTAGAAGCACGACATAGTGATAGGGCATGATATAGGGTGAGATGAAGGTTCCGGCGGCGATCAGACGCAAGGGGTCGCGGTTGGTGAAAAGAAGCATAAGGACACCGAGCAGCGCATATATGATCCCTGTCGTTTGCCAACCCATTAGAATCGGATGGGGGTTGCCGGGGTCAGCAGGCGTTGTGGCCTGAAGTGACGTGAGCGGCCAAAATCCCCAAATGATGAGCGAACCGATTCCTAAAGCTGCTGCCCAGAGAATATCACGGCGAGAATTGAGAGCCGCCCAGATGCCGATATTGAGCTTCGCCAAGAGCAGCGGCATTCCGAAGGGCAGCGTAACGAGACCTAGCAGGGTCATGGCATCCACCTGCCCTAACCAGAACACCATCCAAGGAAGCGGTGTGAGTATAACGAACAGGACTCCGCTGATGGCTGTTCTTCGTGAACGGGGATAGGCATAGCGCGCATAGCGGAAGGTGAGAACGGTCAAGGTTGAGAGGGTGATGGCATTGAGAATAGCGAGGCCGGTATAGGGTGGTAGGCTCGTCAAGGGGCGTAGAATATAGGGCATCACCCAAGGCGGGTAGACTGGAATGAAGCGTTGAACGACGGAGCCAAAGGGTTCGGACGTGAAGTACACCAACCAATCCATGCCCAGAAATCCGATATGTGACAAGGGCACGACAAAGAGCAAGGCCCCCACAATAATCGCTAACAGAGCGCCCCAATCCGGCATGGGGGGGAAATTCTTTGAAGGGTTAGCTGACGAGTTTTCCATAATACACCTTTGAATGCTTCAACCCTAACCACTGTATCATGAGGTGGGGTGTCGGTTACAATAAGGATGTTGGCGGAGATGGGTAAAGTAAAGAGCATAAGATGACGATTATTCTTGGAATTGAAACTTCGTGCGATGAGACAGCCGCGGCGGTGGTGATGGATGGGCGCGTGATCGCGTCGAACATCGTGGCGTCGCAGATTGATCTGCATGCGAAATACGGGGGTGTCTTCCCGGAGTTGGCTTCGCGGGCACACGTGGAAGCAATCAGCGGGGTGGTAGAGCAGGCGGTACAGGATGCGGGCGTGGGTTACGATAAGCTGGACGCGATTGCCGTTACACGCGGGCCGGGGCTGGTCGGGTCGCTGCTGGTGGGCGTGAATTACGCGAAGGGGCTGGCGCTGGCTACGGGTAAGCCGCTGCTGGGGATCAACCATCTGGAGGGGCATGTTTATTCGTTGTGGCTTTCCGAGCCGCAGCGCGAAATCCGGTTTCCGGTGCTGGTGTTGATCGTCTCCGGCGGGCACACGGAACTGCTGTTGATGGAAGACCACGGCAAGTATGAACGGTTGGGGGGGACGCTGGATGACGCGGCGGGAGAAGCCTTCGACAAGGTGGGGCGCATGTTGGGGCTGCCCTTCCCCGGCGGGCCGAACATTGAACGGGCGGCACAGATGGGGAACGCGGCGGTTTACCACTTTCCACGGTCGAAGCGGGATGAAAGCTACGACTTCAGTTTTTCGGGGTTGAAGACAGCGGTGATGCGCGAGGTAACGGTGTCACAACCGAACCAACCGGGGAAGAAGCGCTCGCCGGAAAAGAACCCGAAGTTACGGTCGGATGTTTCGGTGAACGACGCCGCAGCGAGCTTTCAGGACGCGCTGGTGGGGGCGCTGGTGGAGAAGACGGTGCGGGCGGCTAAAGCGTATCATGCGACTGAGATTCTGCTGGCGGGCGGGGTGAGCGCGAACCAGATGCTCCGGCAGCGGATGCGGGCGGAGAGCGAACTGCCAGTACGGTATCCACCGTTGAATCTGTGTACGGATAACGGGGCGATGATCGCGGCAGCGGGACATTACCGCTACGAGGCGGGTTTGCGCAGCGATCTGGAGATGGACGTGACCCCGATGTGGCCGCTAACCAGCACCAGCTACGAGTAGTACAGGCCTGAAGCGAACCAAACTAGCGAACAGAAAAGAGCAGAGATGGAACTGTATATCATTCGTCACGCCCAGTCGGCGAACAATGTATCGATGATGTATGACCCGAAAGACCGGCAAGCTGACCCGCCGCTGACGGAGCTGGGATTCCGGCAAGCGGAAGCGGTGGCGCGGTATCTGGTGGAGGGGGCGGATATTGATACGTGGGTGGGGCAGCGGAACGACGAGAAACGGATGGGGAGGGGCTTCGGGATCAGCGAGTTGTATTGCAGCCCGATGCTGAGGACGCTGCAAACCTGCCAGCCGATCAGCGCGGCGCTGGGGGTGAAGACGGCGGTCTGGGTGGAGCTGTACGAGCACGGGGGGCTGCACAAGGATTACGGCGATGAACGCGGGGTGGTGGGGATGCCGGGGTTGAGCCGGAGCGAGATGGCGCGGATGTTCCCGACGTATGAACTGCCGGAGGGGGTGACGGAGGCGGGGTGGTATGAACCGGGGCTGGGGGAGGAAGACCGCGTGGGATGCCAAGCGCGGGCGATCCGGGTGGCGAATATGCTGTGGGAGCGGGCGGGGGAGGACGCGCGGATCGGGCTGGTGACGCACGGGAACTTCGCGGACGAACTGATGAAGGCGCTGTTGAACCTGCTGCCGGGGTACGGGTTGAGCATTCCTCATTACAACACGGGGATTACGCGGTTCGATTTACGGCCTGAGCACCACATCCGGCTGCGGTATTTTAACCGCGTGAGTCACCTTGAGGCGGAGATGGTGAGCGGTTAGGGGAAGCTGGAGCACGGCTATTTATTACGGTATTTTAGGGAAGATTACGGGCGCTTGGGGTTGGCGGCGGCGGCGGCGGCGGCGTGGCGGTGAAAAAGGGCGGGAATGGGCGTCGGTGTCGCAGAGTGTGGTGGTGACTGCCATCTGGTGAGGGGAAAATGGCGTCATTGGCGGCTTTGGCGTCATTGACATTGGCATTCTGCGGCCAATTCTTTTTGCAGCAGCAGCGACAGCGGCGCAGCAGTAAAAAAGGGCGGGAACGCGGCGAGACTGCCGCCGAGGGGGGCGTTTGTCGTCGTCGTCGTCGTCGTCGCCGACAAAAAAGACGGCGGGAAAGACGGGAACAAGCCGCCGACATGGTTTTGGAGCGTTGATTCCAAGCTGACCCGCATGTGTTCCACTCCTGTTGACAAGCCTACCATTGCACTCTTCATTATAGAACAAAATTTCCATCTGTCAAGTTAGAATCCTCAAACGATCAAGCTTCAGCAGATGGAATGAGGTGTATGGCGATGGAATGCTTCATGACTTCATGACCGTTCACATAGACAAGGGTTGAACCATCCGGTGACCAACTGACTGACGCGACCGGCTGACCCGTTTGGATTTTCACGAGCGGCACCCACCCATTGAGACCCCATATCGTGACATCGCCATCATAACTGCCAGCGGCTAGAAAATTGGGATTGGTTGCATTCCACTCCAATGAAAGGATGTCGGCTGAATCAGTATAAATCGGGATGATCGTAGTAAAGAACTCCCTCAGTACAAAAAGTTGAATGACATCACTGTCATATCCCAAACTTGTCCCAGCAGCCAATGCGCCGCTACTTGGCTCCCACGCTAATGAAAAAACCGCTGGTTCGTTTTCGACATGCGCTATTTCGAATTGATTGGTGTCCAAGTGGTGTAAGGTTACAGAGCCGGTGAGATCTCCCATCGCTATCTTGTTTCCATCCGGACTCCAAGCCGCAGACAGTATTGGTTGTGGAGACGGTTTATAAGTCATGACCAGTTCGGAAGTTGCTATATCCCATACGTACACATATGGCATATATACACCTAGTATCTGTGTTTCATCCGGCTTCCAATCTATCGAGAAAAGTCCCAAAGGTAACTCCTGAGCATAATGGCTCATCCAAAGCGTTTTGAGCAGTTCAAGACGCTCAGGATTTACCGCATACTGCCATATATCGATTCTATCATTCATGGCTACTGCCAACATCTGTCCACTAGAACCCCATTTCAAGTCTGTGATCATCGCATTCGTGTAGGTCAAGCTCTCCTGCACAGCCAACGTATCATAATCCAGTATTT
>JAFLCH010000101.1 GCA_017303775.1 Anaerolineae bacterium
TTGTGCTTCATATCATTCCAGCGCTTGTTCAGGACGTTGTGCTTCTGCTCCAGATACGACGCGAACACATACCCCCGCTGCCGGATTTTGACGATCTCATCCGGTAGCGTGTGCAGCTTGTCGGTGATCTCCGTCAGCGTACTCCGGATGTCCTGCATGCTCGCCTTTTCGTACAAATCCTTCCAACGTGGCAGCAGGGCGTGAAATTCGGCGATAATCGTGTTCGGATCTTGTGAAGTCATCAGTCACTATCCTTTGTTGCGTAATCCACTATTAACCATTGATTATAGGATAAGACTGGTGCCCTCAACGTAAAGGGACTTTGGACGGAGTTTATTTCCCCTCGGCGTCATGATCCGGCAGCAGCGTTTCAACATTCCGCACCGCCGGGAACAAATATCCCGAAAGTCCCACAATCGCCGCCAGCCCGCCGCAAATCCCGAACAGCAGCCCCATCCCCGCCCCCGGCCCAGTTCCCACCAGCCATCCCAGCGCCCCGCTCAAACTGCCCCCTTCCATCATCGCCGGCTCGAACACGCGGTCAGCCAGCGGCCCCGCCAGCAGCACCCCCAGCGGCCCGATCACCTGCGCGATCAACCGCCGCGCCGAAAACACCCGCCCCTGCACATCCGGCGCCACCTTCGCCTGCCAGATCGCTTGGTTCGAACTGTTGATGAACACGTTCCACACCGACCCCACGAACCCCATCACCAGCCACACAATCAACGACGGGCTGAGTCCCATAATCGCGGTCGTCAGGCTCGTCACGAACCACCCCAGCAGCACGCCGTGAATCTTGCGCTTCGGGCCGCCCCACGCCGCCAGTAAAAATCCCCCGGCCACCGCCCCCACCCCGAACGATGTCAGCACCCAGCTCAAGTGCAGTTCGTTGTTCCCCGTCCGCGAAAGGATCATCGGATTCAGCAGCGTCAGCGCGAGGCTCAGCAGCAAATTCCCGCCGAAGAACACCAGTTGCAGCCCGAACAAACTCGGTCGCCCCCAGATGTAACGGAACCCGTAAAGCGACTCTTTCCACAGGCTGCCCTGTCCGCTCCGTCCGGCCTCGCTCTGTGGCGGCTGCGGAATCGCCACCAGCAGCACCCCGCCCACCGCCGCGATAAACGTCACAATATCAATCGCCATAATCCCCACCAGCCCGATTCCCGCCAGCAGCAGCCCCGCTAACGGCGGAGCCATCACCCCCGAAAGCGACTCGGTCAGCCCCAGAATCGCGTTCGCCCGCGTGTACTGCTCCTTGGGAATCATCGTGGAAATCGCCGCCGAAAACGCTGGCCACTGGAACGACTTAAACGCTCCCGTCCACGCCCCCGCCACGTACAAATGCCACATTTGCAGTTCCCCGCTGGCGTACAGCATGAATATCGCAATCGTCGCCAGCCCCGCCGCGAGATCAGCCAGAATCATCACCATCTTACGATTCCAGCGGTCAACCAGCGCCCCCGTAATCGGCCCCAGCAGCACCTCCGGCGCGAGGTTGAAGAACGCCACCAGTGCAATCGCCGTCGCCGGATCAGCCACCGGCTGAATTTCAGTGACGAACTTCCACGACCAGATGCCCAACCCGAATTGAGTCATCGTCGTACCAACAATCGAAATGAATTGGCCGAATGCCACCACATAAAAGGCGCGCATCCCCCCCAAAGCCTGCGTCATAACTCCCCCTGCGTGTGTTGTTGCTCTCAATGCACCAATACATACACCGCATAACGCAAAATGTTCAATTGATGAGTCTCATGGGAAAAAGTTCAGCCGTAAAGCCCCAACCACGCCTGCACACCGAAGTAAACCCCGCCGATCAGCAGCAGCACCGCCGTCACCAACCACAGCACCCCGCCGATCAAAAAACGCCCGCCGTTCGCGATTCCCGCCCGCCGGAACACGTTCATCCGCGCGTCCGGTTGTTCCGCGTTCACCCGCAGCATCAACCAGCCGTGCCGCAGGAAAGGCCAACCGAAGCGGAACGCCCGCTGTGCCCCGAACAGGCACGCCGCCCCGAATATCGCGTTCATCGTTGCAATCAGCATCCGATTTCCTCGACCTACTTTAGGAGATGGTCTTTTGTTGGCTCATTCGAATAGGAACCGTTTTCGCCATACTCTGCTGAATCAAGCGCAAATCGGCGTTCTCCACCCACGTCCGCAAGTAACCGGTCAGCACACGGATGATCCCTCTCGCCACCTCGCCCCGGCTGTCAACCAGTTCAAAAAAGGCTTCCTGCCCTAACCGGAATAGGTGCGTATCTTCCACGCTGGTGACGGACGCAATGCGCGGTGCCGGGTCGAGTAGCGCCATCTCGCCGAACACATGACGTGCGCCCAACGCGTTGATGGTCACATCCCCATCGTGTATCCGTACCTTACCGCTGACCACGATGTACAGGCTGTTACCCAAATCACCCTTATCAAATATGCGTGTGCCTATCGGGCAATGAACTTCTTCGAGCAGCGTTGCGACCTCCGCCAATACCTCGTCCGGAGTCTCGGCAAAGATACTGACCGTTTTCAGAATAATCACCTTTTCAATCGTCGAAAGCATCGGAATTCCTCCACTGATCGGTACACGATCCAGCCGCGTTTTTGTCCAGTATGCTGTCTCTTTCAACAAGGGGTTTGTCGCGTCCAACGCCCCCGGCAAAAATGGTCTGGCATGCTCTAATTGCAGCCGCCCGACCGCGTACAGCGCACATATGCGCACCCACGGAGTCGGGGGATGGGCTAAGACTTCTATCAATCGTGTTTCTCGCCCCAAACTCGTTTGGGGGAAGATAACGCTTAAGCGCTTCAACTGCTCACCGGGGCTGCTGCCATCAAAAATCGGGATCAAGAATGCCCGCATCTGCCTGTCGCTATAAGTTTCCAAAATTTCCAAACT
This sequence comes from Anaerolineae bacterium, assembly GCA_017303775.1. GTDB lineage: Bacteria > Chloroflexota > Anaerolineae > Aggregatilineales > Phototrophicaceae > CFX2. The sequence goes on from JAFLCH010000101.1 coordinate 2,893, forward strand.
CATTGCGCGCAGTTGTTCCCAACCGAGCATCAAAGCCTCGCGCGCACGGTTAACCGGCTCGGCGTCATAGATGAACGACAATAGATACAACATCCGTTCTTGAGCCAGCAGCATCAATTTGTCCAGCGCTGTGTTCAGCAGCGTTACCTCCTCACTGCTGCTCAAATCCCGCCGGATCGCCAGCAGCGTGGTGAATGTATTTGCTTCCTCATGTACCAGATCCAAAATGGCCTCGCGCTCATCTGACCGGTAACCGCATGCACTCAGTCCGGCCAAGCTCGCTGTTCGGACTTCAGGATCGGGCGCAGTAATCAACAGGCGCAGTGTGTTGAGCGCTTCGTGTCCGCCAATTTTTCCACACACCCGCGCTAAGGCCATCATGACCTCACGCGGCGTCTGCACACTTTCCACTGCGGATCGGATGCTGGGCATCGACGCGCTGCCGCCGGCGATCAGCGCTGTTACAGCCTGTGATCGCGTCGTGGGATCAGTAACAGCCTGAACAACCAGCGGCCATACCTGAGGGTCATTCAGTTGTTGAACGGCGGAAAGCGCTCCCAGACGCACCTTAGGAGAGGTAGATCCGAGCAGTTTGAGTAACAATGGCGTATGATGCCTTTGACCGGTTTCCTTTAGAATCTGCGCGGCCAATTCACGATTGTCAGGCGTACCGCTTTCGACCAACTGCATCAGCCGATCCTCAGCCTGTGCTTTTGCCTGCGGCCCGCCATATCGCAGCAGCCCGACCAGTGCTCCGCGCCGAACCGGTGTCTCAGGCGCATCCATGTGCCGTGCGGCAATCTCCAGCGCCTTTTGCCCGTCCAATGCCGTCAAAGCACGCAGCGCGTATTCTCGCACATGAACATCAGGCTCTGTTTGCACCAGATACCGAACACTGGTGAGCGCCGCGCCCAATTTCAACTGTTCGATCCGTTCCAGAGCCGCGAGCCGCACTTTGACCGAGCGGTGTTCCAACAATCCCGGAAGCGCCTCCCGCACCACCCGATTTTCATCCGACTGCTCAAGGATATCGAGCGTGTAGAGCACGGCTTCAGGTCGGGGATCGTTGAGGAATGGCTTAACGATGTTGACGGTTGAAGCATCAATCGTTAAGGGTACGGATTTGCCCAATCGATGCGTCGTCAGCGCCTGACTTAATATGTCGGGGTAACGTCGTGCCAGTATCCACGAAGCCCCAATCCAACCGATACCGACAACCAGAAACAAATAGGCGAGGGACAATGAGTCCAGATTAAAGACATCAATCAACACGGCTAACAAAACACCGGCAGCTCCAATCGCCAGAGGTTCAATGATCCCATCAGAAATCGCGGATATACGCACACGCTGAGCGGTAGGCAGTGGTTGATACAAAATACGAAGCGAGGCCACCTCGAAAGTCATGCTCATGAACGAATTCGCAATTTTTGCTAACACCGCTAGCCCGAACAACACCAGCGGCGCGGATAAGAACGTCCCCACCAGCACAAAACCCAGCATGATGACCTGATTAACCACCGGGGTAAGCAGCACGCCGGCTCCTACCCCATACCGGCTGATGATGCGCCCGCTCATAAACAAATTGCCAACCAGTGTGAGCGCACCAATCGCGGCTGAAATCAACCCCAGTACAGATGCCAGTTGGTCAGCGTTCGTGTACTGCCGCTCGGTTTCAATGTAATAAATATTATCGCCAATGAAAAACGCCAGTACCCAGATGAAAGCCTCAAAGAAGATGAGCAGTACAAACGGATTCTTCAGCAGGCTTTCACTCGCCTTAATCGTAGGGACGGCTTCTGTTTCCTGTGTTGTTCGGGTAAAGGCGCGCGGTTGTTCACGTAAAATCCGGATCAGTAACAGTAGCCCAACCCCCAAACTAAAGGCCGCTGCCCATAACAAATTCGCCGTCCCTAACCACTCTACCAGCAACGGGATGAGCAGCCCGACCAGCGTTGCTGCAAACCATCGCCCCGAACTGACCAACCCGAACAGACGCTTGCTCTGTCGTACATCAAACAAGCATCCCACCAGACTCCAGATGATGATATTTCCCAAATTGGTGAGCGCGAATTCCCAAATCGGAAGGACGAAAGCGAGCCACGGGGCTTGGGTTACGGCTAAACCAATCCGCAGCACAATACTGACCGTAAACAGGAACCCCAGATTCACCAACAGTAGTTTTTTAATCGTGAGATGGTCGCTCAAGCGGAGGTAGGTGAACGCTAAAACCGATACTCCGATTGCTATTCCGATGTAGGTATAGGGGAGCGCGTGAGAACCATATATGTCCAGAAAGATCGCGTATCCTGCCGTCTGAGTGAGCAGGAAGGATGTCCCTAAGCAGAAGTAAAGAGCAAAGATCAACCCGACAATACGTTGTTCAGCAGGTTGAATGTCAAAAAATGCACTCAATCGACGAACCATACTTATCCATCCATACGAAGATTACGCAAAACCTCAAACCCAATATGTAACATTACAAGATGATCTCAACACGTAAGCCTAATTGCAAACGCCGGTCATAAATGCTATCGCATGAATCCGTATTATAGTGAGGATTTATTTTTGCGATAAAAGACGAATTAGCTGCGAAACCGGAACCTACAGCGGCAGGGTGAACACGAAGCTTGTGCCATCGGGCGTGTTCTCCACATGGATGCTGCCACCATGGGCTTCCACGAATCCCCGCACAATCGCCAGCCCCAAACCCGTACCCCGGTAACCATTTCCGGCCTGTGTTCGTGCCGGTTCGCCCCGGTAGAAGCGGTTGAAGATGTGCGGCAGGTCAGTGGTTGCAATCGGCTGACCGGTGTTGTGGACGCGAATTTCGGCCTGCTTGCCAGCGCGACGGGCTTGCAGCGTAACCTGCCCGCCGGAAGCAGTATGCCGCAGCGCGTTATCCAGCAGATTGTTCAGCACTCGCTGAATCTTGTCGGGAGCCATGCGGATTAAATCCATCCCTGCTTCTACGTCGCCAGTCAGCGTGATGCCCTTTTGCGCCGCCTGCGCGCTCAAGCTCCCCAGCGTATCCGAGACTAGATCGCGCAGCGAAGCGGTTTCCAGCGTCAGGTGAGGATGACCGGCATCAAGCTGTGCCAGTTCAAACAGATCGTCGATCAAGTGGCTCAGGTGATTGACCTCGCGCTGAATGGTGTGATGATAGCGGGTGATCGTTTGCGGGTCATCAACCACCCCGTCCAGAATCGATTCGTTCATGGCGCGAATAGCCGCCAGCGGGGTACGGAGATCATGCGACACCCACGCCACCAGATCCCGCCGTGTTTGTTCGAGCTGCTGCTTTTGCTCGTCAACCGCTTGCAGTTCGCCCGTCATCTGGTTGAATAGGGCGGCTAACTGCGCCAGTTCGTCTTTGCCCTGTTCACCCAACCGGATCGTGAGGTCGCCGCGTCCGACCTGCTGTGTCGCCCATCCCAACTCGTGAATCCGTTCGATCCACGCAGCCGAGATGAAATAGATGGCGATCACCGCCACCACCCCCGCGAACAACAGCAGAGCCGTCGTCAGGATCAAATCGTGATAGCTGATGAACATCAACTGCGCCGTGACGAACACATTGACGAATACCAGCGCCACCGTCAGTACTGTGATCGCCAGCAGCACCCAGCGCAAACTCCTGAACCAGCGGCTCATCCCACGCCGGTAGAGCACATAAGCGGCGAACACGCTCAAACCGCCCGTCACCGACATGAACAGGAACAGCAGGCGAACATCATCCATCGGCGGGCTGAGCGTCACCATCACCAGCAGCAGCGCGGCCAACAAACCGGCTAACCCGCTGCCTAACAATAAGCCGATGGTTTGCAGCGAATAGGGATTATGTTTTGGTGGATTCAAATTTGTACCCCACTCCCCATACCGTTTGGATATAAGCTGGCGTAGATGGATCGGCTTCAATTTTCTCCCGCAGCCGCCGGATATGAACGGTCACGGTGCTGTCGTCCCCATCAAATTCGTAACCCCACACCCGTTCGATGAGCTGTTCACGGGTGAAAACCTGCTGCGGATGTGAAGCGAGGAGCCACAACAGGTCGAACTCGCGGGCGGTCAGGACGACTGCTTCGCCGCCTCGATGAAGAGAACGGTGGAGCTGGTTAATCTCCAATTGACCCAAGCGGATGGTCTTGTCGCTGTCATCCGCCGGAGGCTGACCGGCACGCCGCAGAACCGCTTTCACCCGTGCCACCAGTTCACGCGGGCTGAAAGGCTTGACGACGTAATCATCGACCCCCAGTTCAAATCCGGCGATGCGATCGGCTTCATCGCCCCGCGACGTGAGCATGATGATCGGTACACTGCGGTTGAGTTCGAGCGCCGCATAAGCATCTTGCTGACGCAGCCGGCGGGTGATGGTGAAGCCATCCAAACCCGGCAGCATAATATCCAGCAGGATGAGATCGGCGGTATGTTCACGCAGGAGTTCCAGCGCGCGCGGGCCGCTCCCGGCTTCGATCACCCGAAAGCCGTCCCGTTCCAGATAGCGCCGCACCACTTCGCGCAGCGTGGTTTCGTCATCTACAATGAAAATCGTTTGTTGTTTTGCCATCTTATCAGCATCAGTCCAATTGCTTACCCAATTATTACAGCATTTCAGCTTGTTGTGTGCAGCCTCTTGCGCCGACAGGATTTTTTCTGCTACACTAGTGTGCATGGTATTTTTTACGGCACATAAGACACTCAATTTCACCTGCCAAGCTCATATCGAGGGCGCGCCTTAGTTCGACGCGCCTACTGACCGTGTAAGATTACCCAAACTCGTGTAATGCAACGGCCACAGGGCGCACCTGTGGCCGTTTTGATTCGTGGTGCTGGTGTTCGCTGGTAGCTGGTCGCTCAAAACCCCACAGGTGAGGTTTTGCATATCGACCATCTATTCATGTGGAGTGATTCGAGGAACACAAATGATCATCATCAATGTTGACCATCTCACCATCAACCATGCTGGTCGCGACATCTTCCGCGACCTGTCGTGGGCTATCGATTCGCGCGAGCGTACCGGATTGGTCGGGCCGAACGGGGCGGGCAAATCCAGCCTGATGCGCGCACTAGCCGGTGAACATATACCGGACGGCGGAACCATCAATGTACAGCGCGGGGTGCGGGTTGGCTACTTGCCCCAGCAGGTTGATCTGCCCGCCGGAGGAACCCTGTGGAACGAAGCCCGCCAGCCTCCGCCGGAACTGGCTGCCGTCGAAGCGGAACTGAACCGCATCGAAGCCTCGCTGGCAACCCCGGCTGTGTACGGAGACGAAGCGCGCCTCAACCGCGCGCTGACGCGGCAGGAACAGGCACTGGCTGAATATGAACGGTTGGGCGGTTTGCGCCACGATGCACGGGTGCGGGAACTGCTGGCACGGTTGGGCTTTAGTCCGGCGGATTACGACCTGCCGACGGATTCGTTGAGCGGCGGGCAGAAGAAACTGGTCATGCTGGTACGGCTGGCGTTGGAACAGCCGGATGTTCTGCTGCTGGACGAGCCGGATAATCACCTCGACTTAACAGCGAAACGCCATCTGGAAGCGTTCATTCGCGCTTATCCCGGCGCGGTCATCATCGTGTCGCATGATCGCTACCTGCTGGATGAGGTGGTCACGTGCATCGCCGAGTTGGAAAACGGAGCGCTGACGCTCGTCCCCGGCGATTACAGCCACTATGCGCTGGAGGTTGAAAACCGGCGTTCACGCCAGCAGCAAATGTACACAGCGCAGCAGAAGCGCATCCAGCAAATTGAGGCCAACATCAAAGAATGGCAGGAGAAGGCTAAAGCTGACCTGAATGAACGGTATGCGCGGCAGGCTCGCAGCCGGCAGAAGATGCTCGACCGCATGGAATCGCGCGGCGAAATCATCGAACGGGTGCAAGAACGCAAGCGCATGGATTTGCAGTTGGAGGGCTGGCGGGGCAGCAACAAGGCATTGGAGATCCGTGAACTCACGATGGGTTTTGATGACGAGCTGCTCTTCCTCGGCCTGAACCTACTGGTTATGCACGGGGAACGGGTGGGGTTGATCGGGCCGAACGGAGCGGGTAAGTCGGTGTTGTTCAAGCTCATCTTGAACCAGCTAGAGCCGCTGGATGGCGTCATCCGGATTGGCCCCAGTTCGCGCATCGGTTATTACTCGCAGGAGCATCAAACGCTGGCGGGATGGCTGCACCGTTCGCCGCTGGAACTGGTGCGGGATGTGAAGCCGATGGCTGAAGGTGACGCGGTGGCCTTCCTGCTGAAGTTTTTGTTCCGGTATGACCAACTGCGACTGCCGATCAACGGATTCAGCGGGGGCGAACGCAGCCGGCTGCAACTGGCGTGTTTAATGCTGCAAAACCCGAACTTACTGCTGTTGGATGAACCGACTAACAACCTCGATATTTACGCGGTTGAAGTGTTGGAAAGCGCGCTGCAAGACTTCGAAGGCGCGATCCTGACGATCTCACACGACCGTTATTTTCTGGATCGGGTGGTGGATCGGGTGGTGGAGTTGGATGAGGGGGCGCTGCGCGCTTACCCCGGCGGCTATACCGAGTACCTACAGGCGACGAACCGACTGCCGGTGAAAAGCTAACGCTAGCAGCGAGAGCCTTTTCGTTATTTCTTATCCGGGATGATGTGTGGTCATAACACTAAGGAAGACAATAAGATGCTGCGTAAGGATATGCACGAAGAAAATCGTTTGGGCTGGAACCTCGCTACCGAGGCTCACAACAGCCATAAAGCTGATCAGGCGGGGTTTTTCCGCAACGGGGGGAGCACGCTGTACCCGGAGGAAATCGCGCTGCTGGGGGATTTGAGCGGGAAGTCATTGGTGCATCTGCAATGTAACGCGGGGCAGGACAGCCTGAGTCTGGTGCGGTTGGGGGCGACGGTGACCGGAGTGGACATCAGCGACACGGCGGTTGAGTTCGCCCGCCGACTTTCGGACGAGAGCGGACTGCCCGCGACCTTCGTCCGCAGCGATGTTTATGATTGGTTGGACGAGGCGGGACGCAGCGGTGAGCAGTACGACATCGCGTTTTCATCCTACGGCGCGTTGATCTGGCTTTCGGACATCCGGCTGTGGGCGCGGGGGGTGGCGAGTGTGATTCGCCCCGGCGGAAATTTGGTGGTGATGGAATTCCATCCGTTCGCGATGGTTTTCAGTGATGATTGGCGGCCTGCTTACAACTACTTTGATGGGACGGTGGGTACACACTTCGAGACAGGTGTCGGGGATTATGTGGCGATGTCGGGTGAGGTGCTGGCGCCATCGGGTTACCTCGAAGGGGTACAGAACTTCGTGAACCCGCACCGCAGCCACGAGTTCAATTGGAGCATCGGGGAAATCCTGACGGCCTTAGCGGAGGCCGGTTTGAAGCTGAAAAGTTTCCACGAGTACCCGTATATGAACGGGGCGAAGTTGTTCGAAGGGATGCAAGGCGACGCGGACGGGCGCTTTTATCCGCCAGAGACAATGCCATCGATTCCGTTGATGTACGGGCTGGTGGCCGAGAAGGTATAAGCTTGAAGAGGGGTGGCGCATCATCCAGCACCACCCCCTTCGCAGCAAAATTTGCTATACTCGCGCCGGAACTTCGCCCAGCGTAAAGTATATAATCATGACATTTTTAACCCCTGAACAACGACAAACCCTGCACTTGATTTGCGATACCTTGATTCCGGCGCTGCCGCTGGTTGACCCGGATGAGCCGGCTTTTTATGGGCTGGCCGGTTCTGATCTGGAGCTGGCTGCGGCGCTGGAAGCGAATTTACTGGTCGCTTCGTCGGAGGCTAACCGGACGCAGCTTCAGATGGTGCTGAACTTGCTGGAGAGCGCGGTTTTCAACGGGTTGAGTGTGCGGCTGCCGTATGCCTTCCGTGATATGACGCTGGAGGAGCGGACGAGCCTGCTGCGCAGTTGGGCGAACAGTCCGCTGCCGGCAGCGCGGCAGTTCTTCCAGAGTTTGAAGCGGCTGGCGCTGTTCCTGTTTTATTCGATGATGCCGGCTGGCCGGGCGAACCCGGCATGGGAAGCGCTGGGGTATCCCGAACCGCCGGCGGTTAATCCCCCTGTTGGGTCGATCAGGCCGTTGATGATCGATCAGCCTACGACGCTGAGCACTGATGTGCTGGTGATTGGTTCAGGGGCGGGCGGGGGTGTGGTGGCGGGGGAGTTGAGCGCGGCGGGGCAGGATGTGCTGGTGGTGGAAAAGGGCGGGTATTACGCCGAGCAGGACTTCAACGGGCGGGAACTGGACAGCCAGAAATTGTATGAACGGCGGGGACTGCTGACCACAAGCGACCTGAGCATGAGCATTCTGGCGGGGAGCACGCTGGGCGGTGGTACGACCATCAATTGGACGGCTTCGCTGGCGACTCCGGCGGAGGTGCTGCACGAGTGGGAGCGGGAATACGGGTTCAGCGGCGCGAGCGGGGCGGCGTTCCAAGCGAGTGTGCAGGCTGTGAGCGAGCGGCTGAACGTGGGGCGAGAGGACAGCCAGATTACCGCGGTAAACCGGCTGCTGGAAGCGGGGTGCAAGGCGCTGGATTACCGCGTCGAGCCGATCCCACGGAACGCCAAAGGGTGCGGGGTGTGTGACTTTTGCAACTTCGGGTGTGCCTCCGGCGGGAAGCAGAGCACGCTGCGCACGTACTTACAGGACGCGCATGAACGGGGGGCGCGAATCCTCGTCAAGGCGCAGGTGGAACGGGTGCTGATCGAGCGGGGGGAAGCGCGGGGCGCGCTGGTGGACGTGGAAGGGGCGGACGGACGGCGACACCGGGTTACGATCCGCGCCAAGACGGTGGTGGTGGCGGCGGGGGCGATTCATACCCCGGCGATTCTGATGCGTTCGGGGCTGCTGAACCACAACATCGGGGCGAATTTGCATCTGCATCCGGTGACGGTGATTTATGGACAGTTCGAGGAGCTTGTGAAGGGATGGGAAGGGCCGCCGATGACGCGGCTGAGTCCGGCGTTCGCCAATCTGGACGGGCAGGGTTACGGGGTGCGGTTGGAGACGGCTCCGGCGCATCCGGGGATCACGGCTGCGGCACTGCCGTGGCAATCGGGGGCGGCGCATAAGCGGTTGATGCAACGGATGCCCCATCTGGCGAATATCATTGTGCTGACGCGCGACCGGTACGGGGGACGGGTGCGGGTTGATGGGAGGGGCGAGCCGGTGGTGGATTACCGGCTACACCCGTATGATGCGCGGCATTTGATGAGGGGGTTGGTTGAGGCGCTGCGGGTGCATATCGCGGCGGGAGCGGTGGAGGTTTCCAGCCCGCACACGCGACCGCTGATCTACCGACCGGGGGTGGATGGGAGTGCAGCGGATTACTTGAAGGCGGTGGAGGCACGCGGCTTCCAGCCGAATGCTTACGCATTGTTCAGCGCGCACCAGATGTCGTCGTGCCGGATCGGGGGGAACAGCGCGCGGGGCGCGGTTGATCCCAGCGGAGAGAGTTACGAGGCGCGGGGGTTGTATGTGATGGATGGGAGTGTGCTGCCGAGCGCGAGCGGGGTGAACCCGATGTTGAGCATCATGAGTGTGGCGCATTTCCTCGCACAGCAGCTTAAGACCCGGCTGGTGTAAGCGGGGCGGTGGAGGCTGCTGGCGGGGTTTTGCAGCAGCAGCGGCAGCGGCGTGGTGGTCAAAAAGGGCGGGAAGAAGGCGATGCTGCCGCCGAGGGGGGCGTTTGTCGTCGTCGTCGTCGTCGTCGCCGACAAAGAATCCGGCACCCCCTCCTATCCTCCCCCGAAGCGTCAGGGGAGGCAAAATACAGGGGAGGGCGGCGCAGACACGCTCGGAACCTCACCCCTTAAAGGCTGCTGCTGCCAATTGGTGAGGGGGAAATGGCCGTGTTGGCGGCAGTGTCGTCATTGGCATTGGCAGTAGAGTGCCAAGTTACCAGTGATCAGTAGGTCGTTATAAGAGGGAGAGGCCTACTGAGGCCAAGCTCTGACCCTTGGCGGCGGCGGCGGCGGCGGCGTGGCGGTGAAATGCGGCACCCCCTCCTGCGCTTCGCGCTTCCCGGCAGCCGCACAAGGCGCTGCACGCCAAAGCGTTAGGGGAGGAAAAAGACAGAAGGCGTTGACAAGGCCGCCACACGGGGGCATGGATGCCGGACAA
>JAFLCH010000102.1 GCA_017303775.1 Anaerolineae bacterium
CATCTCAGTAGGCCTATCTCTCTTATAATTGCCTACTGATAACTGGTAACTCGAATTTGGCATTCCACGGTCAATGTCACTGCCGCCAATGACGCCAACACAGCCACTTCCCCTCACCAACTGGCAGACACAGCCTTTAAGGGGGTGAGCTTCCGGGTTTGTCTGCGCCGCTCTCGCCTTTTCCCGCCGCATTCTTTGTCGGTGACGACGACGACGACGACGACAAACACCCCCCTCGGCGGAATTTCCGGCGCGTTCCCGCCCTTTTTGACCACCGCGCCGCTGCCGCTGCTGCTGCAAAACCCGCTCCCCCCGGAATCCAAGAGCCGCATGGTAATCGCTCACCATACGGCTCTCAGCAGAAGGAGGTACTTCGGAAAAGTAGCTATTGAAGGATTGGTGCGTCGTGGTTATCTTCCCCGTCACCAATACCCATGATTATAATCCTTTGGAGCCGCCCCGCACCTTGTAAATTACCCAAATTCACACCCTCTTGACTGGTCAAAAATACCAAGTCGCTCAATAACCAACCCTCCACCACCCGCCGTTTGTGCGCCACAATTCACCACACCATACGTTACAAAACCGTTATAACATCGTAATTACCCCTCCTGCTTCTCTTTTTTGATCTGCTTGTCTTGTGCTTCCCTGCACAAATTTCGAGGTCATGTTAGAATAACGGAAGTTTTACTAACAAAGTTTTAATGAAGCAGATATAAAGGAGCCTGTATGCGTCGCTTGATCGTGCTGTTGAGCCTGCTGGCGCTGTTATTCGCCCTCGCCAGTACCACTCTGGCGCAAAATCCGGGCGAAACCACACACGTCGTCCAGCCAGGCGAAAACCTTTTCCGCATCTCGTTGCGTTATAACGTCTCGATGGCCTCCATCGCCAGCCGTAATAACATCGCCAACCTGAACCTCATTTATGTTGGCCAAACCCTGATCATTCCCGCCGGTGGTACAACCAATCCACCGCCTGCGACAGCCGCCCCCGGTGTTACACCCACCCCGCCGCCGCCCTCTACCTCAACCTACACCGTACAGCGGGGGGATACACTCGGCAGCATCGCGCGCCGCTTTAACACCACCATTCAATCGCTTGCCTCGCTCAACAACATCGCCAACCCCAACCTCATCTATGCGGGTCAGGTGTTGCGTGTCGATGGCAGCGCCCCCGCCCCCACTCCGGCGCCCGGTTCCACCGCGGTTCCGGTCCCCACCAGTTCCGCCCCCGTCGCCGGTGGTTTTGAACTCGGTGGTCACGTCTTCAGCTTCTCCTACCCCGCCCAGATGCGTGGTGCAGGCATGACGTGGGCCAAGACTCAAATCCGTTGGGATGGCAGCGCGCCCCCCAGCGTCGTACAGGGCGCGATTGACGCCGCCCGCAGCAAGGGCTTCAAGATCCTGCTCGGCATCGTCGGCAGCACCCAGCAGCTTGCCGCCAATCCCACCCAGTACTACCAGAACTTCGCCAACTTCCTCGCGGGTGTCGCCCGCCTCAATCCGGATGGCATCGAAGTCTGGAACGAACCCAACATCAACCGTGAATGGCCTGCCGGTCGCATCAACGGTGCCAACTACACCCAGATGCTCTCTGCCGCTTACTCGGCCATCAAGGGTGCCAACTCCAATGTCCTCGTGATCAGCGGCGCGCCCGCTCCCACCGGTTTCTTCGGGGGTCGCTGCGCCAACGATGGCTGCGACGATGATATTTTCATCCGTCAGATGGCTCAGGCCGGAGCAGCCAACTACATGGATTGTGTCGGCATCCACTACAACGAAGGGATCGTAGCGCCCAACCAGACCAGCGGTGACCCGCGTGGTAACTCCGGTCACTACTCGCGTTACTACCAATCAATGGTGAACCTCTACAGCAGCGTCTTCCCCAGCCGCCCGCTCTGCTTCACCGAAATTGGTTATCTCACGCCCGAAGGTCTCGGCCCGTTGCCCGCTGGCTTCGCGTGGGCGGCCAACGTTACCGCCCAGAATCAGGCCGTCTGGCTCGCGCAGGCCGTAACCCTCGCCCGCAACAGTCGCCGCGTCCGCCTCTTCATCATCTGGAACGTCGACTCGACCAACTATGGTGACGATCCGCAGGCCGGTTTCGCCATCATCCGTCCCAACAACACCTGCTCGTCCTGCGTCACACTCGGCGCAGCCATGGGTGTCCAGTAACCCTCTGAATCAACAGGGCGCATCAGTTTGTTGATGCGCCCTGTTACTACCCTTCTATCAACCCCTATTCGTCCGCCCTTTATTCGCTCCCAATCGTCATCGACAGCGGTTTGGTGATCGCTTTCTTATGGTTTGTGCGCATCGGCAGCCGGAACATAAACAGGCTGCCGACCCCCACTTGGCTCTCCACCCTGAACTCCCCACCATGAGCCTCGACCAGATGTTTGGAAATCGCCAACCCCAAACCGGTTCCCTCAATGCTCATGAACTTCGCCCGGTCAGAGCGTTCGAACGGCTGGAACAAATTCTCCATCTCCTCCGCCGAAATCCCGATCCCGGTGTCCTCTACAGCGAACTCAATATATTCGCCGCTCATTCCCACCTGAAGGCGAATGCTCCCCGCCGGCGTGAACTTCACCGCATTCGAGAGTAAATTCGTCAGCACCTGCCGGATACGTCGGGCATCCATAGGAATGTACGGCAAATCTTCCGGAATATCGGCCTCCAGCGTAATCGGCGCTTTTTTCGCGTCGATCAGCATCACCGCTGAATCAAGCGCGTCCTCCAACACTGGCCGCAAATCGGAAGGCATAACCGTCAGTTCCATCTCACCGGCTTCAATCTTGCTCACGTCCAGCAAATCATTAATCAGCGCCAGCAAATGTTCCGAACTACGAATCGTCTGATCCAATCGGTTTCGCTGCTCAGCCGTTATATCCCCGAACATCCCGACCCGCATGAAATCCAAATTGTTGATAATCAGGTTCAACGGCGTGCGCAGCTCGTGTGTAACACTCGCCAGAAATCGTGTTTTCACGCTGTTCGCCCGCTCGGCTTCGTTCATCGCCTCTTCACGCTGAATATAAAGCTGTGCATTCCGCAGCACCGGGGAAACCAGATTCGCGAACAGTGTCAGCAGCCGCTGATCAGGCTCGCTGAACGGCGCATCATTTTCCCCCCGCCCCACGAACACCGCTCCAATCGGTCTGTTGTAATACGACAGCGGTGCAGCCATCGCCTGATAAACTTCCGCGTCCGCCAGATTTTCCAACCGGTGCGGCCAGTTCCGGTAATCATCCAGAATCAACAAACGCGCCTCACGCGTCGCCGCCCCTACCAAACCATCTTCGACGCTGATAATCATGTTCAGCCGGCTTTTAACGCCCGTCGTCGCCACCAACTGCAAATGCTGCTTACTGTTCGTCAACAGCCACACCGCACAGTAATTCGCGTTCAATAACGAGATCATATTTTCCGTGAGCTTCTGTAACACAATATCCAACTGATAGTCGCTTACCACCGCCAGCGATGCATCATAAACCGCTTGCAGTTCAGTAGCGTTGTTCTGCGCCACCTTCTGCGCCAGCGCCAGTTCTTCGGTACGCTGTGCAACCCGCTTTTCCAACGTCTGGCTCCACATCGAAAGCTGCTGATACGAATACGCCAACTGCCGCTTCATATCCTCCATCGCGTTCGCCAGTTGCCCGATCTCGTCTCGCTTATCCTGATGCGCGATCTGGAAACGCATATCCCCGCCACCGATCTCCTGCGCAGCCTTCCCCAATTCCTCCAGCGGTTCAGCAATCGACCGCTTAACGAAGCTGTGTACCGCCCACGCCAGAACGCTCATCCCCAGAATAGTCACCGCCACCATCGGAACAATGCTGCGAGTAAATGGATTTTGCAGCATCGCAGGAGGCATAAACGTAACCAATCGCCACCCGCTCTGGGGCAGTCGGTTAACCAATATAACCGCCTCCGTATTCAGGTCAAACAGGTCGCTTCCCAGATAGAACGCCCCGCTGCTGGATTGAGCATCATTCCAGATTCGGTTAATATCAGGGCGGGCAAGGAAAGCTTCAAGCGCTTCCGCACGCGCTGATTCCGGCACCCCATCATCCATGTGATAGGTTGCCACGAGTTGGTTCTGGTCGCTGAGCAGCAAACTGTAACCGGTTGCCCCGCCAATCGGGGTATACATCAGCCGGTCCATCGCTCGCTCCAAGGTCGCCGTACTAACATCTACCCACGCAACCCCATTAACAAATCGGTCTGGCCCACGAAACGGAACGGCATACGAGAACACGGGCTGCACCGAAAACGGATCATACGAATCCGCTGGCCCGTTCCAACGCTCCATCCCATCCGAAAAACTTTTCATAAACCACACATCGCCGTCAATGTCACTATCAATCCATTGAGCGGCGGTTGCCACCCGCAGTGGAGAACGCGGCTGATTGAACATCACAATCTGATGTCCCGTGCTGCCGGATGCGTAAACAATAACACGCCGGATCAGGGTGTTGCTGTCCCCCAAAATATTACTCGCGATTTGCCACACCTGTCGTAAGGGTGCTGGAGGTTGGTCAGCCATCGCCGCGGCGAGGGTACGCGCCGTCATAATCACCCCTTGCAGTTGGCTGTCCAGCGCGTGCGCAAATACCTGATTCGAGTTCACGAGCGCCGATTCGGTTTCGCGTCGCAAAGTCGTGGAATATGCGCTTACGGCAATCACCGCAACACCCAAAACAGTGATGATCGAAATCAACAAAATGATCCGCACCAATTGAGAGCGTATGCTGTTAACTGCCAATAATAGATTCATCGCATAATCCCTTTCACATCTTGAGCTAATTGTAATGTCAAAACACGCTCTCACAAAGAAAATCATCCAACTTTCTACCCGCTTCGAAGGACTTTCACCGAATGCCTCCCGCGTTGTATAATCGTTCCAGTCAAATCAATTTGTCCCGGAGTCATGTGTGCCTATTCTCAAAGAAGGTCAACTGGATATTATCAGCCATAGCGCCGAGCAAACTCAACGACTTGGCAATCGTTTAGGTTCCTTGCTGGAAGCCGGCGATATTATCTGTTTGTCAGGCGATATGGGTGCGGGCAAAACCGTCTTTGCTTCCGGCATTGGTAAAGGATGGGGAGCGAAATATCCGCTTACAAGCCCTACTTTCAACCTCATTCACGACCACACACGGACGGCGGATAACCAGCATCTCTATCATTTGGACTGCTATCGTCTCGAAAAATCGAGTGAGTCCGAATCGATTGGTATCGAAGAAGTCCTGAGCGGTCGTGCGCCGGTGATCCTCGAATGGCCGGAACACATTCTGGATATTCTGCCCCCTCAGCGGCTCTGGATCGAAATTCGTGTGCTCGAACCCACCCGGCGTAACTTTGCGCTTACCGGAGAAGGCAAACGCTACGAATACTTGATCGCTCGTTTCCGTGAATTTGCGTTCGGGGTCTAGCATCCGTCATGAACAACTATCCGTTCTGAATATCATCCCAAACCAGAAAGCTTGTCATAAATCATTATGCTGCTTGCAATCGATACGGCTACCCAATTCATGAGTGTAGCGCTCCATGATGGAAATAACCTTATAGCCGAACAAACATGGCAAACATCCAATAACCACAGTGTGCAGCTTGGGGCGGCTCTCCAATCGCTGTTTGAGCGCTATTCGGTTCAAGCCTCGCAGCTAAAACATATCGCCGTCTGCACCGGTCCGGGTTCCTATTCCGGCCTACGTGTGGGAATATCGTTTGCCAAAGGTCTCGCAGCCGTCAATCAACTCCCGCTAATCGGTATCTCAGCCATGGACATTGTAGCCGCGGCTCAACCTCATTACACCGATGGTTTGATCGTGGTGGTGCAGGCAGGGCGCGGTCGCGTAGTCGTGGCTCGCTACCAATGGCGCAAAGGTCATTGGGTCAACCGTGGCGACGCCCAGCTCATGGATTGGGAAACGCTCATTAAAAGCGTCGATGGCCCCGCCCATTTAACCGGCGAAATCAGCCCCGATGGACATCAGGCGCTGGCCGAAGCAAAAGCAAACGGTGTACCATTGAATCTGGTTCCTGCCGCTTTCCGGTTGCGCCGGGCGGGCTTCTTAGCGCAAGAAGCGTGGGAGCAATATCAAGCCAATGAGGCCGGGGCATACGAAGCAGCGCGCCTCGTCCCTATTTATATTAAAACTCAGGATGTCCCCCAAACCTGAACTCCATTTACGTTATATGACGATGAACGATCTGCCTGAAGTCGGGCAGATTGATCGTCTTTCATTTGAGATTCCGTGGTCTCAACAATCGTTCCGTTACGAAATACTCGAATCAGACCACAGCTACATGGTTGTGCTGGAATATCATCAATCCCGGTCACCTTCTCGCTGGCAGCGCTGGTTACACATGACTCCAGTCCCCAAGCATCACATCGTCGGCTACGGTGGCATGTGGAATGTCGTTGGGGAAGCGCATATCAGCAGCATCGCCGTTCATCCGAGGGCGCGTGGGCGTGGTTGGGGGGAGATATTGTTAGCCGGCATGATCAAGCGCGGGATCATAATTGGCGCAGATGAAGTGGCCTTGGAAGTTCGTGTCAGTAACACGCGCGCCCAAAATCTCTACAAAAAATATGGATTCCAAATTATCGGCGTTAAACCGCGCTACTATCGCAATAACAGCGAAGATGCCTACGATATGCGCCTCAATATTCTGGACGAACAGATTTTGAAGCAGTTCGAAGCGCAGTATCGTGCTATATTTGAACGTCATCGGTTATTTGACTTTTTCAGTGAGCATGAACCCTAATTAGGTTCCAGAACGCTTTTCATCAACACCTACCTTCAACAATTTCAGGGCTTGATGTTGCATATTCTTTACCTCGTTCCTCACGTGCCGAACCCGACGAAGATCCGTTCTCACTTTCAGGTTCAGGGTTTGAAAGATGCCGGTCATCGGGTTACGGTCGCTACCCTGATAAAAAGCCCGCAGGACGCAAAACACGTCGAAAAACTGCGTGAAAAAGGGTTCGCAGTCATCGCAGTCCACATCTCAAAATTTCGTCTGGGATTCAATGCCCTGCGCACCCTATTTGGGTCGCCTAATCCGCTGCAATCCCATTTTTTCTGGTCACCATTCTTATGGGAACAACTGAAACAGCTCATCCAAACCGACTCGCCGGATGTAATCCACGTTGAGCATCTGCGGATGGCCGAATATGGGCTAAAACTGCTCCCGAATGAACGTATTGTGTGGGATGCGGTAGATTATCTTTCGTCCTTGTATCAGCAGGCCAGTCAGAATGTCTCCAATCCACTTGTCCGCGCAATCTACAGGCTGGAGAGCAAACGACTTGCCAGCTATGAACCAGACTTAACCGCCCGATTTCCCAAAACGCTGGTCATTTCCGCAAAAGATCAGGCCTTGTTCCAGCAGAAGCATCCACAACCGGAGCGGGTGATCTACCATCCACAGGGACTTCCCCTTAACAAAGAGCTATCCGGGCAACTGCGTGAAGAAAACACACTCGTCATCACTGGTACACTCAATTATCATCCCAATGTCACCTCGGTTCTGTACTTCGTCAACGAGATTTTCCCACTCATCCGACAAAAGAATCCGAATGTACGACTGAAGCTCGTTGGGGCAAATCCGGATTCAAGTATTCTAAAGTTGCAGGCGGATCCGGCTGTTGAAATCACGGGCTTTGTGCCTTCCGTATTGGATTATCTAGGCAGGGCATCCATCGCCCTCGCGCCGATCACTTACGGTTCAGGCATACAGATCAAAGTGCTAGAGGCATTTATGACCGGTACGCCTCTGGTAGCCACTTCAACCGCGCTGCGCGGGTTGGATGTACAACACGAACAGGAAGTCTGGATCGCCGATACGCCACAAGCGTTCGCTGATGCGGTGCTCGACCTCTTAAAAGATGCCGAGCTGCGCGCACGGTTAGGTGAAGCGGGTCGCAAATACGTTGTCGAGCGTCACGATCTGCAAGCGACAACTCAATCGCTTA
The DNA here is from genome assembly GCA_017303775.1 of Anaerolineae bacterium. Taxonomy (GTDB): domain Bacteria; phylum Chloroflexota; class Anaerolineae; order Aggregatilineales; family Phototrophicaceae; genus CFX2. The sequence continues at coordinate 7,988 of JAFLCH010000102.1, forward strand.
TCGACCTCTACACAGGCTTGTTCAACGCCTAGCCAATCATTCAGTTCCGGGGCAGCAGGAAATAGTTCCATTGCGACAAATGAACTTGCGGATCATACAGAACAAGGTCGTTATCAGATAAAACCCTGATCTCGTAATCCATCCGGGTAAAAAGTTCTTTTATTTTGTCCGCAAGTTCACCGGCGCCCATTTCGCAGAACACAACTGGCCGGTGCTGAGCCAACAGATCGCGCGCTCCATCAAACACGAAATATTCAAAGTCTTGAACATCGATTTTGATCGCGCCGATCCGTTTACCGGACTGCTGCAAAAAAGGTAAATCATCGAGCCGCTTGCACGAAACGGTAAAATGATCGCCCTCCAGATCAGATGCAGCTTGTTTGTTGACCACCAACCCCAGCCCTTGCAAGCGCACACCTTGAACAACCGGAAGGATCATTTCGACATCGCGGTTTTCATCCCCCAGCGCATGTGGAAAAGCAGTCACATTCCTCAACCGAAAAAAACTGATCACCCGCTTGAGGATTTTGAAGTTGACCGGTATCGGTTCAAAGGCGTAAATCGTGCTGGCAGGGGCATGACGCGCCAGCAGCACACTCATGATGCCGATGTTGGCGCCAATATCGAGGATAATTGTATGATCCGGCACCAACGGAACAAAACGAAGGAAGTCATTCTCATTTTTGTCCCAGCGTAAGGTGAAAATTTTGAAGATCGCAAAAACAAACAAGTACCCCTCTAACCCCAGAACTGTCTGCAATAACCGCTTAATGCTCAGCTTCACCGGTAAACTCCAAATTCTCATGCCGCCGACACAATACCATCCAGTATACTCATCTATATCGCATATCAGTGATTAAATACCATCATGGCTGTTCCGCTCAAAGTTTCTTTCATCATCATCACCTATCATCGCGGCCCTTTGCTGCTGCAATGTTTACAATCCATCTACGAACAGACTAATTTGCCTTATCCATGTGAAGTGATTGTTATTGATAATGGGGGTGATGTGAATGTGCCGTCACCGGAGAACCCAAATTTCCACCTTCGAGTCGAGAAACCGGAAGCGAATCTCGGTGTAGCGGGAGGGCGCAACCTCGGTATGCGTTACGCACAGGGTGAATACTGGATCATTCTCGATGATGACGCGACATGGCACGATAACCTCGATGCTGCCCGTCTCGTCAAAAACCTTGATGATGATCCAACATGTGGAGCAGTAGCGATCCAGATACTCGATCCGGATGGCCGGCAGGTTGAGACGCTGCTGACGCACCCCGATAAAGCCAGTGTACGCGATGCGGCTCAAACCGTTGAAGTTCCTTACTTTTATGGTGGTGGTCACATTCTTCGAGCGAAAGCCGTCCAACAAGTTGGTGATTATCCCGAACGATTCTTCTATGCCATGGAGGAAATCGATTTGGCGCTTCGGCTGATTGATGCCGGATACCGAATACTGTATGATCCGGCCGTTGCGGCCTATCATCACACCAACCAGACAGGCAGAACCGTGTATGGAGAAGCCTACTGGAAGCGAAATGCGCTCAACAAAAGCCGGGTCGGTTGGCGATTACTGCCCCATCCCTATCCCATAACGATCATGTTGATCTGGAGTGCAGCCGTCCTGTTCAAAACCCGGAAGCCTTCTGTGGTATGGGAGGTCTGGCGCAGTCTATGGCACGAACGAAGACTGCTGGCTTCCGAACGCAAGCCAATCGGCTCGAAGACTGTCCAATACCTGAAGCAAATCGGGGCAAGGCTTTTATACTGAAGCGCGCTTTTCCCGAAGATTTTTGATCACCTTACGCACAAATCCCATAGGAGCACGCGGGTTAATGGCAAGCGATTTCCGAGCAACTGCTAGTGCATTGATGGGTGACCGGCGCGCGATGAGCGCAGAAAAGGTCAAGAGTTTGACGCCAGCATCTATCGCAATCTCCCGTTGATCCAGAGTTGTTAAGGGGTGCTTCTTCCGAAAAACCTGATACATCTCGGCTATCAGATTTGCGTACTCCATAACCTGTTGCAGACTGCAATCCACCAAACGACCACTGATCAGGTAGTAGAGGCGAACACCATCTTCTACGGACAGCTCGCCGTTCATCAATTCATTCATTTGGGTGATCATGATTGACGCGGTTGTGGGGGCCTCTGTTTTTGCATTGACCGTTGACTTGCTCTGGCTCCAAAAGCGATAGTGCAGCAAGACTTCGGGGACATTCGCAATCTGTGTCAATCGGCTTGCCCGTACCAAAAAGTCATAATCCTCAACCTTCAGCGGGCGGTAAAATCCAAGGCTCTCTCCCAGCTTGCGCCTGAATATCCATGTTGGATGGGCTAATGGCGGCCCGAATAAGAGACGCCATTTAATCACCCATGGGGATACAGGTGGATGCCAGACGCGACCCGGATACAGCCCATGCTCATCAACATAGTCAACCCATGCGCCCAAAACCCCAACTTCGGGATTATTCCTCATGAAAGCAAGCTGCTTTTCGAAACGGTGAGGCAAGCTGACATCATCCGCATCCATACGGGCGATGTATTCGCCTGTTGCGAACTGGCAGCCGGTATTGAGGGCTTCAACCAGTCCTTTGTTCTGCGGCTGGCGGTGAATTTTGATACGAGGGTCGTGGTATTGATATTCCGCCAGAATTTCATAGCTGTGATCAGTCGAGCCATCATCAATCGCAACCAGTTCAAAGTCGGTAAAAGATTGATTGAGGATGCTTTCAACGGCCTGTGGAAGAAACCGCGCGGCATTATAGACCGGCATCACAACACTAATGGTCACCACAGGGTTACCGCCCCTTCAGGAAGCGTGGATTTACCCTATAGTCACGGTTAGCTTCTTCGGTCAACAAACGCCCCAAATGACCAAGTGTTTTCCCCATTGTGTGTTTGAAGGGCAGGATGCGGGCGATGTTACGAAGTATTTTCATTTGTGGGGAAAGATCGTTCCCAGTTAGGTGTGCGGGATTGGGCCAATTGACCGCCTTGATTCGCCCCCAGAATTGATCAACGCCGTCATAGGCAGAAAAAATCGGAACCGGTAAAAGATGTGCTTTGTCCAAAATATGAATATCTCCACGATCTCCACGCAAAGGCGGTAAATCAAGCGCAGACTTTTGAACAAACGCACAAACGTTATATCCATACTCAATAAATTGTCCTGTTTTCACATTAAAACCGTTGACGAGCAACACATAGATTAACTGACCAATATTCCAGCCTACCGAAATATGTCCAGCTACAACATAATCCTCGTGTGGTGGAACAAATAATAGTAAGTAGCCGGTGGGCTTAAGCACACGCCTTACTTCGAGCAGCACTTCGGTCACATTACCTACATGCTCAAGGATATGGCTCATGATCACTGCATCAAATGCACTATCAGAAAAGGGCATCCGGTTTGCACTTGCTTCAACAATGTTGATGCCATGATCTACGAGTAATGCTGAGGTATCCAGACCATAGGACTGCAATTCCAAACCAATTCCCGTAACAGCCTTCCCTTTTTGAGCCATTAACTTAGCCAACTGCCCCTTGCCAACACCTATATCAAGGACAGTATTGATCTGATCGAGGGGAGCGCATTCGAGCAGCATCATTACATCGCGCATGCGCTGGTCTAAGTGTTCATCAGTCCCACCCATATCATCAGAAATACTTTTAGGGCGTTGATATTTTTTCGACATTAGTTTTACTCAGTAAATCCTGCTCATTTGAGATATAGGTTTATTCTATCCATTAATGATGTTGTGGAGTCTACAGTTGATTAATTGTGCCTCGGTTTCAAATAGGTTCGCATTATAATCAGAGAGTCTCAATCTATTGAAACCATGTAATCTCGGCTGTTGAATGTCTAAACGCACTACCCTCCTCATCACTATAGCGCTTCTCTTTAACAATGGCATTCCGCTTATCACTTTTCCTATCTTAACCAAGACTTTCGATATTCATTCCTACGGTATATGGATTGAGGCTGGGACGTTGATTAGTCTTGCAGTTTTATTTACCCATCAAGGTATATCCAATGCCTTAGGAATGTTCATCGCCAAAAGCCCCGATCAGGATCATGACGCTATTTATGCCAATGCTCTTTATACTTTTCTGATGATCTCGGGAGCTGCTATTGTTGCGCTGTTTTTGGCGGCACCCGGCCTAAACGGATTGACGATGGGTGATCCAAGTGGAACCCACATCCTACAACTGTTGAGTTTTCAGATACTCTTTTATGGGCTGAACTCATTGTTATTTCAAATCTATCGAATGAATAATCAAGCGTTTAAGGCAACATTTCTTGATGTCACCATGAGTGTTGCACGTTTAATGGCTGTTATCTCGACATTATTTTTTAGAGATTTGATCATTTTTGCAGTCATCTTTGTTACTTTACAGGGGATCGTGACTCTTGTGCAATTTGGTTTATCGTATCGTTATATTCGACTAGGTAAGCCATCAATAGCAATCATCCGTGAACTTATGAGTACAGGATTTAATTTATCAATTGTCAGCCAAGCAAATTGGTTTGTGATGTATGGGGATCGACTGCTTCTTTCGATTCTCACTTCTAGCTCGACAGTTGCCATTTATGCAGCATCTTATCAAGTCACTCTCATCGTTAATGCATTAGGCTACCCCTATTTGTACCAGCTGCTCCCGATTTTAGGTGATCGTTGGAAGTCACAAGATTATGATGGAAGCAAACAAGCGATCAAGAACACAACTAAATTGATATGGATGCTGCTCATACCCTGCATTGTTGGTTTAACTCTGGTCGGTAATGCGCTGCTTTCGTTTTTGGCGACGAGCGCGTTTGCACAGGGGGGGCTGCTGATCGGGATGATCGCAGTAGGGGTCACGCTGGATGTATTGGGGACGACGCTGCAATACATTTTCTATGTTCAGGATAAGCCCGGCGTGCTGCGGAATATCTACCTGAAGGCGGCAGTATTGAATCTTGTGGCGAACCTGATCGCGATCC
>JAFLCH010000103.1 GCA_017303775.1 Anaerolineae bacterium
GCTTGAGTTATTACTATGACTATCAAGAGGCGATTGAAGGACATTTCGTGGCGCAAGAGCAAGCTGCCCATGAAGCAGCCATTCCACTTGATGAACTGCTGAGTCAACTGCGAAAGCGCAAACGCTAGAAGTGTCAGATTAGCTCGACCAACCTTGAGCCTGCGGTATGCAGGCTCTTTCATTTTCGGCCTCAAGTCGCTCGTGCATGTAGCGTCTAGAAGGCGAGTGTTGCAGCAAGGGCAAAGCAGGTAGTTGATGTGAGGGTTGGGCGGATTTTCGCACTCAGGGCATGACGCCAACCACTATCCTCAATCCGAACCTTCCAATTCACCGCACGTTCCATCAGCACCCCATTTTTGCCCACAAACCATTTTCTAACCATCCACCTACCGTCTTAACAATTCCCTTCCCTCAAATGGTTAGAAAACTCGTCGCCAAATAGTGACCATTTGGTCACCCTAACCTCGCTCATTTGTGCTATGATAGTCTCAGCGGCGCATGCACCACCGCGCCGCGCGCAGCTTACCAACCGCATACCTGCCCACCGGCGACCACATTGGCACACGCTCTCAATTGCGCCTCGTGTGGCGGCAGTGGCGGTCATGTCAACGGCAATCCCCCTCATTCCCGCCGCATTTCACCGCCACGCCGCCGCCGCTGCCGCCGCCAACCCCTCTACGTCGGGCATCCCGTCTTTGCCCCTCGCCTTGGGAGAGGGGCACGTGAGCGCAGCGAACGGGGGTGAGGTTCTTCTGCGCTGCTGCTGCAAAAAGAATTGGCACTAGAATGCCACTGTCACTGCCGCCAATGACGCCAACCCTGCCATCTCCCCCTCACCAATTGGCACAAACGGCCACCACGTGGGGCATCCCTGCCTTTGCCCCTCGCCCTTTGGCGTGCAGCGCCTTGTGCGGCTGCCGTGGGGCACGTGAGCACCGCGAACGGGGGTGAGGTTCTGGGTGAGTTTCCGAGCTTGTCTGCGCCACCCTCGCCCGTTCCCGCCACATTCTTTGTCGGCGACGACGCCGACGACGACGACAAACGCCCATCACCGCTCGGAATAGTTGACTTCAGACTTTTAACTTTCGTCCGCTCTCGTTTATACTTATCACCACTTCATTAGCAGTACTCAGGAATAGAACTCATGCCCACCATTGATGAGCAAGTCGATATTCTCATGTCGGGCGCTGAATATGGCGACCCGCAAACCAAAGAAACCATGCGCAAGGAACTCCGTGAACGTCTCGTCGAGGCCGAAAAGTCAGGCCGTCAGTTGCGTGTCTACTGCGGCTACGACCCGCGCACGGCGGATTTGCACCTCGGTCACACCATCACCATGCGCAAGCTCCGCCAGTTTCAGGAACTCGGTCACGACGTGACCTTCCTCATCGGCAGCTTCACCAGTCTCATCGGTGATCCTTCCGATAAGGACACCGCCCGCGATCAGCTCACCCGCGAACAGGTGCAGGAAAACGCCCGCACCTACGCCGAGCAGGCCTTCAAAATTCTGGATCGCGACCAGACTCGTGTTCGCTTCAATGATGAATGGCTCGCCACCCTCGATTTCGCCGACATCATCCGCCTTGCCAGCAACTTCACGGTTCAGCAGTTCCTCGTCCGCGAGAACTTCCGTAAGCGGGTCGATGCCGGCGAACCCATCTATCTGCATGAACTCTTCTACGGCCTCATGCAGGGCTACGACGCCGTAGCACAGGAAACCGATGTGCAGGTCGGCGGTCAGGATCAGTTGTTCAACATCCTCGTCGCCGGTCGTAAGCTGCAAGAAGCCATGGGCCAGCGCCCGCAGGTTGCCATCATCATGGGCGAAAGCCTCCCCGGTACCGATGGCGACATCAAGATGAGCAAGAGCCTCGGCAATCACATCCCCATCCTCGCCGCGCCGTGGGATATGTTCGGCAAGGTCATGAGCGTGCCGGATAAAGCCATGCCCATCTATCACAAGCTCATTCTCGGTTGGTCGCCCGCCCAGCTCGCCGAACTGGAGCAGGGCATCGCCTCCGGTGCGCTCCATCCCAACGAAGTCAAGATGCGCCTCGCCCGCGAAATCGTCACCATCTTCCACAGCGCCGACGACGCGCAGGCCGCCCAGAAGCGCTGGGACGAAGTCTTCCGCAGTCACGGCGGCTTGCCCGAAGATATGCCCGAAGAATCGCTCGCGGAAGCCGAAAAAGTCGTCGATATTCTCCGCCGCCTGAACTTTGTTGCCAGCGGTGGCGAAGCCCGCCGCCTCATGCAGCAGAACGGCATTCGCCTCAACGAGCAGCCCATCACCGACCCCCTCGCCGTCATCAGCCCGGATATGCTTCCGGCGGTGCTTCAGGTCGGCAAGCGTAAGTTCGTCCGTTTGGTTCCGGCGCAGTAATCCCCTCTCCACGAATCAAAATGGGCGCGGTCACCTGCGCCCATCGTCTTGAACGCGGATAACAGCTACCCAAACAGCGTGAAGATGCTCAACCCGAACAGCAGCACCAGCATCATATTCTCGAACACCTTCGGGTTAATCGCGTTCACGAATCGCCGCCCCACATAAGCCCCCAACGGGATGATCGGCAGCGCCCACAGGATGCTCACCAGCAGGTGCAAATCGAGGATGTTACTGCTCGTCAGCACAAACGGCAGCTTAATCAAGTTCACCAGCATGAAGAATAGCGACGTCGTGCCCAAAAACTTCACCGGATCAGTCACATTTTGCAGCAGCATATACGCCGTATAAGGTGGAGCGCCCACGTTCGCCACCGCCGACCCGAATCCCGCCAGCCACCCTGCCACATGCCCGTGCCACTGCCTCGGCTCATACTTCAGCATCTTCAACTGGTTGCTGCCCACCTTGTACAGCACCACCATCAACGTGAATGCCCCCAGAATCCGCTTCAACACCAGATTTTGCCCGGAGTTCGCGAGGCTGATGAGCAAAATCTCGCCGATGATGATCCCGATGATCGCCGCTGGCAGCAGCAGTTTGACTCGTGCCATATCCCACTTGCGCCAGTAAAAACTCACCGCGATCACATCACCGATCAACAGCGGAACCAGCACAATCCCCACCGCCTGCGACGCGGGCATAATCAAGCTCAACAACGGGGTGAGCATCGCCACCGGCACAGGCCCACCGAACCCGCCCTTCGAAAGCCCGATGAACAGGCAGGCCAGTGCAACAACGATTCGAAAATCCATATACTTGCCATTCATACAAAAGCGCACAGGAGGTGTGCGCTTGTTGGTTCACCCGTGCGTCATTCGCCGGGAAAAGAAACTCGCCTCAGTCTTATTTACGCGGTGCCCATGTGATCACTTCACGCACCTGCAAATCCGTATGCCGGATTTTCATCGCCAGATCAGCCGCCAGATTACGCATCAACCGGTAACCGAGCTGCGGATACGTGTCACACAACAGCATCAACTTCGCCCGTGGGATCGCCAGCAGGTGCGTGTCCGGTTGTGAACACCGCGCCGATGCTGAGCGCAGCCCTTCATCCACCAGCGTCACTTCCCCGAAGGATTGCCCCCGCCGCAGCGTCGCAATCGTGAAGGCCCCGCTGCCGTCGTCGCTCTTTCCCAGCGTGGTCGGATTCACCTGAATTTCAACCTCGCCATCCGCGATGATATACAACTCCGTACCCGGTGTATTCTCTTCAAAGACCAGTTCACCTGCCCGGTAAGTTTTGTCGGTACAAATGGAGGCAACCAGCTCAAGCTGGGTATTAGTGAGTTCGTAGAAGATGTCCGCTTGCTTGAGAATTGTGATAAACGACATTCCAGAAGCTCCTATTCCTTAACCCTGCCGTGTCCCTACACCGTCATCTGCTGTCACTGCGATTGTAACATAGTTGACCGAAGTGGCAAGCCGCATGTATCTTTCCGCTATCATCTCCTGTCGAGCGATTGCGTCTTGAATTTAGAGTACTGACCCTTTATGCTCTAAAATGAGCCATAAGCGAATTGGGAATTAAGTCATGACTCTTTCACCCTATGACGATGAAATCCGTTCAGAACCGCTGCCTTATGCGGTTTGGGGCAGCGAATATATTGACGATGCCTCACGCGCACAAATGGATGCGGCCATGCGTCTACCCGTATCGGTTGCCGGGGCGCTTATGCCGGATGCCCACGTAGGTTATGGGTTGCCCATCGGCGGTGTGCTGGCCGTAGAAAATGCCGTTATCCCCTACGCGGTTGGGGTTGATATTGCCTGTCGGGTGCGCTTTTCCATCTTTGACATCTCGCCCATCGTTGTCAAACAAAAATCCGGCCAGTACAAGAACGCTTTGCTAGAACAAACCCTGTTTGGTGCTGGCAAAAAGTGGAATCGTCCGCTCGAACACGAAGTGCTCGATGACCCCGCTTGGGAAGCCACCCGCTTTCTGACCTCGCTCAAATCGACCGCCTATGGTCAGCTCGGCACCAGTGGCAGCGGTAACCATTTTGTCGAATGGGGCAGTTTCTCGCTTCCCAAGGACAGCCCGCAGTTGGGTCTTAAGGCAGGGGAATACCTCGCCCTCCTGTCACACAGCGGCTCGCGTGGCGTGGGCTTCAAAATCGCCAATCATTATTCGGAAGTAGCCATGAAGCTGCATCCGAATCTGGATAAGAGCGTCCGCTACTTGGCTTGGCTTCCCTTGGATTGGCATGAAGGGCAGGAGTACTGGCTTTCGATGGAGTTGGCTGGTCGTTTTGCCTCCGCCAATCATGAGTTGATTCATCATCGGGTCGCCAGAGCCGTCGGCTTGAAACCGGTTGCCGTTGTTGAAAACCATCATAATTATGCATGGAAGGAGCGCCTTCCTGCGCCGCGTGGGTTTGCCTCAACGGATCGCGATGTGATCGTCCATCGTAAAGGGGCGACACCGGCTGGTGAAGGCGTTCTGGGCGTAATCCCCGGCTCCATGGCCGACCCCGGATATCTGGTATCCGGTAAGGGTGTGGTCGCAGCATTAAACTCTGCTTCTCATGGCGCAGGTCGTGCCATGAGTCGGACGGCTGCGATGAAATCAATCACCAAGACCGAACGGGATCGATACCTCAAGGAACGTGGCGTCACCCTCCTCAGTGCCGGTCTGGACGAATCACCTCAGGCCTACAAGAATGTAGACGAGGTGATCAATGCACAATCCGAATTGGTCAGTGTGGTCGGCAAGTTCATGCCGATCATGGTAAAAATGGATGGAACTGGCAGCAAAGCTGAAGACTGAGGCTGACTTCAATGATTGATTTCTCGATAGATGAACTCATCTCTGTGTGTATTGCCCGTCAGGTAGAAGATGGCGAATTGTTGGCGCAGGGCATCAACACCCCTTTGGTGATGGCAGGATTTATACTCGCCAAGCGTACTCATGCCCCTCGTGTGAAATTTTCCTCAGCGATCGGCCAGAGTCTCGTCGAAGATTGGGCGCCGCTCTCTGTCGGGCGGGCAGAAGATATGTGGTTGGAAAAATCGCAGATGCATTTCGGTTTTGTAGCGGGTTCGGCGGATTTACTCCCCGCCTATGGACTGAAAGAATTCTTCCGCCCCGCTCAAGTGGATCCGGTCGGCAACTTCAACAACATCGCCTTTGGCAAAGACTACTTCCATCCCCGTTTACGTTTACCGGGGAGCGGCGGCATTCCGGATGTCACGACCTTTTCCGAGAAGATTTATCTATACGTGCCGCGCCACTCGAAAGTCACCTTCGTACCTCAAGTTGATTTTGTCAGCGGCCTCGGTCATGTCCCTCATCGCAAACGTGGGGCAGGGGTGAAGTACCTCATCACCGACCTCGGTCAATTCGACTGGGCAAACGGACGTATGCGCCTCACAACCTACCACCCCGGTGTGACGGTCGAGCAAATTCAGAAGAAAACAGGCTTTGAACTGGAAATTGCGCCTGATGTTGCCGAAACACCACCACCCACAGTCGAAGATGTTCGCCTCCTGCGTGAGGAGATCGATCCTCTTGGTGTTCGGACGCTGGAAATGCTCGGTGGGAGCGCTCGTAAAGAACGCCTCACCGAGATTCTGAAAGCCGAAAACGCGTGGTGATGACTGCTATCACCCTAGCATAACCGCCCAATCCTGTATATTTTGGAACCGGCTTGCCGGAGACGCCAGCAGTCCGAGTTGCACGCCGTTCACATCCGTTGCAATCGCATAGGTTCTGATCGGATAATACAGTGGGATCGCGATAGCCCGTGTGATGAAATTTCGCTGGAAGTTAGTGTAATGAATCGCGCGGTTGATGCTGAATGGCTCACTTCGCCCTCGCTCCAAATCCTCCGCGATTCGCCGGTCATCAACACCCCCGAAGTTCTTTCCATCAGGGTATTGATCAGCGTCCCAGAACTGGTAAACATCAGGGTCGGCGCTGTCTCCCATCGCCAGTTCAACCAGCGCTGCCCCAAACTCCCCGTTATCAAGGCGGCTCTGGTAGGTCGCTGCGTCAACCACATCAACGCTCACCTCAATCCCCAGTTGCGACCATTGCGATGCAACTTCCTGCGCGAGCGTGCGCAGTTTTTCATCATCCGGTGCCAGAATGCTGAAGCGAATAGCGTTCGGTGTCTCGCTCGTTGCCTCGCCTCCGCGTTGAATATTCACCGTTTGCAGCATTGTTCTCGCCGCGCCCGCATCAGGAATAGGCCACGGCAAATCTCCGACATATGCCCACGAACCGGCGATCAATGGGCTGTCAGCGCGAATCGCCTCCGTACCCATAATCCGCTCGATGATTGATGAACGATCCAACCCCATTTGCAGCGCCGAGCGCAGTCGTTGTTCTCTGAAATAAGCAGTTTGGTCGCTCGCCCAGTTGAATATCAAAACGCCCAGCGTAGGCTCAATCGTCGTGTAGATATTGACACCCGGCAGATTCATGAGCCGTGAGCTTTCGTCACGATCTCGCCCGAACAGCCCATCAACCACCCCGCCTTGCAAACCAGCCACAGCGCTCTCAAAGCTGTCAAACAGGTGGAAGCTCAGCCGGTCAACACGGTAACCGCTTTGCCCTTCAGGTCGTTGCCGGTAAACCGGTGCAGCCCGCAAATCGACAATCTGCGTTTGACTTCCGTCCAGTGTTCGCAGCGCCTCAAGTTGGTATGGCCCAGTCCCAATCGGCGACAGGTTGAACGGATGCTGCAATAATTGTTCTGCGCTTGTCCCGCGCAGCGCATGTTCCGGCAGAATGCCAATCTTGAGCATATCAAGGAATCGCCCCAGCGATTGCGTCAGCCGGAACCGAACCAGATACGTATCAAGCTGCTGAACTTCAACCGTGCGCCAGAACGCCCCCAATGCCGGGTCACCGGGGAATTCCGTGTCCTGCAAGATACCCATCGTATAAATCACATCATTCGAGTTGAACGCGATCCCGTCCTGCCACAGGATGTCCTCGCGCAGTTCAACCACATATTCCAGCCCATCAGACGAAATAACCCAGCTTTTCGCCAGTGACGGCACAGGTTCTCCGTACTCATTGATGCGGGTCAAGCCCTCATAAATGAGCGACGTAATATCGTGATCAACGGGATTCAAGTTAGCGAACAGGGGGTTCAACCGTCCCACACGCCCGACCAGCGCCTCGCGGTAAGTCGGTATCGTATCAATAGCATTATTGGCAGGCGCGATGACCGCAGGAACAGTGACCTCAGGCAGTGCGGTTGGCACCACTACAACTTCAGTTGTTGCCGTAGGCGGAATGAGGGTCGGCTCGGCAACCGGAACAGGTGCATTACTGGTGCGGCTTGCTAAACTGGTCAGAAACAGCACCAATGCCATGACTAAAACTAGGAATTGCCACCGGAATCCTCGCAGCATAATAATCCCTCAGGGCTGGCACAATACAAAAAGGTGTTTTGCGCCTTCACAAAACACCTCGATAACAGTCAATAAAGCCGTAACAATCAGAATGCTCAGGCGCTTTACCGGGGTTGGGTAGCCACAACCGACAGAATTGAGATAGCAAGGAAGGCGATTGAGAGAGCAATCGTGATCTGGAAAAGAGTCTTTTCCAATCCGCGTCGGGTACGGGCAATGCCACCACCCGCATCACCACCCAATAAGCTTCCCAATGCTCCACCCTTTACTTGGAGCAGAATCAGCACAATCAGCACAATGGATATGACAATCGATGCGATCTGTAGAGCTGCCTGCATGGCATCATCTCCTGAAATTCGTTACCAGAGCTGTCGCAGTATAGCATGTCATCCGTACCTTGCAAAGCCTCGTCTCGCCGCGCGGATACGCAATTATCCGGCAGGGACACTTTCGCTTGCATGGCTCTTCAGATAATCAATCGCCGCCCTCAGTTGCAGGTCGTTTCCGCCTTCATCCGCCTCATCGGCTTGCTCCACAATCACATCCGGCGTAATCCCATTCTCATGAATCCATTTGCCGTTCGGCGTCAGCCATCGCGCAATCGTCAGCCGCACCCCACCGCCGTTGACCAGCGGTTGCCATGTCTGCACGGTGCCTTTACCAAACGTCTGCGCGCCGATAATTGTAGCAAGCCCCTGATCTTGCAGCGCGCCCGCCACCAGCTCCGAAGCGCTTGCGCTGTTCTCATCAACGAGGATCGTCAGCGGCACATAGTATCCGATATATTCCCCATTCGCCGTATAAGTCTGCTCACGCTCATTCCCAAAATCTTCTACCAGAACCGTTCCTTCTTCAAGGAATAGGCTGGAAATGTCAATTGCTGTGCTCAACAAACCACCCGGATTCCCCCGCAAATCCAGTATCAATCCGCTTAACGATTCACCCCCTAATGCACCGATCGCTTGCTTGACCTGATCCAGCGCCTGCTCGTTAAAATCCCGCAGTTTGATATAACCGATTTCATTTTCCAGCTTCTGATATTCCACAGTCGCCACCATGATTTTTGCGCGGATGATCGTGAACTCAATCAACGCCTCATCCCGTCGCATCGTCAAGGTGACTGTACTTCCCTCTGGCCCGCGCACCTTGCCCACCAACTCCAGTTGCGAGAGCTTGGAAACATCTTCCCCGTTCACCCGTACAAAAACATCACCGGCTTGCAGCCCCGCCGCTTTTGCCGGAGACCCATCCAGCACATTCACGATTCGGATCTCATCCGTGTCCACATCCGCGATGACCTCTGCCCCGATTCCTTCCACCTCGCCGGAAAGATCATTGTTGAGCAGCGGAAACGTTTCTGAGTCCATATAACCGCTGAACTGATCGCCCAACGAGTCAACCATGCCGCCAATCGCGCCATCAACCAATTGCTCGGTGCTGATGCTGTCTCGATCCAGATAACTGTTTTGAATCAGGTTGAACACCTGCCAGAAAGGTTCAAATTCGGTTTCCGTCCCGGCTGGCGCGCTAATCGTGCCTTGTGCCATAAGCAGAGTTCGCTGGCTGCCGAGGACGAACCCTGAAATAAAAACCAGAACAATCACCAGACTGTTTCGCACGGGATACAATCGTTGCTCCCAGAACCGCTGCAAGCCATACATAATAACGACTCCAATCCGTTTCCATACGTGCTATCATTATAGTGATTTTGTATGCATAGGAAGTGAATGAGCGATGAATCTGATCACATTCGCTCAAACCAGTGTTGGTTCATCCCGTTTTGCTCCATGATCCGGTGAATTGCATGACCCCACCAACCCGTACACAGGTCTTTTCAATGACGCCCGCTGCCATCGATGCGGAAGCCATCAACATCGCCGCCCGCACTTTACAATCTGGCGGGTTGGTCGCCTTTCCTACCGAAACCGTGTATGGCTTGGGTGCCAATGCGCTCGATGAAGAAGCGGTCAAGCGGATTTTTGCGGCGAAAGGGCGTCCTGCCTCCGACCCCATCATTGTCCACCTCCATCATCCGCTTCAGTTGCCCATCGTTGCCCTTGATGTGCCTCCCGTCGCCACCACCTTGATTCAGCACTTTTGGCCCGGCCCGCTCACGCTCGTCTTCCGTCGCACCCCGCAAGTCCCTGCTGCGGTTTCCGCCGGCATGGATACCGTAGCGGTGCGCATGCCCGCCCATCCCATCGCGCAGGCCTTGATCAAATCGGCGGATTGTCCCGTCGCGGCCCCCAGCGCCAATCGCTTCGCCCGCCCCAGTGCCACCACCGCCGCCCATGTGCTCGAAGACTTGGCAGGGCAGGTTGATGTAATTTTGGATGGCGGTCCCGCCATCATCGGCCTCGAATCAACCATTCTGGATTTAACCCGCCCGCAGCCTGTCGTTTTACGTCCCGGCGGTGTCCCGCTGGAAGATCTTCGTGCCTTTATTCCCGATCTCGAAGTCATCACCAAATACTTACAGCCCGACGAAACAGGCATCCTAGCCCCCGGTATGCTCGTCAAGCACTATTCCCCCCGCGCTCAGTTGCTGCTCTATGAAGGTTCATCCCATCAGATCATGCTCACCACCATCCATCAGCGCGCCCAAGACCTGATCGCGGCCAACAAACGGGTCGGCCTCCTGTTGCCGGATTCGGAAATCCCCCAATTTGCCCATCTTCCCGTTGCCACATTTTCTTTAGGGGCGGATCTTGAGGCGATTAGTCACAATCTGTTTCACGGTTTGCGCACCTTGGATAGTTTGGGGGTGGATGTCATCTTAACGCACACCTATCCCGCGCACGGCTTAGGTGCTGCCCTGCGCGATCGTCTCATCCGTGCCGCGGAAGGTCATTTGATTTCCTGCTAGGAGGGTATATCTATGGATCGAGAAACATTGCGCAGCCATTGCCTTTCGAAGTCCGGCGTAGTCGAGGATTTTCCCTTCGGCCCGGATGTTGCCGTCATGAAAGTCCTCGGCAAGATGTTCGCGCTCCTGCCGGTTGGAACTGCCGCCCGCATCAGCCTCAAATGTGATCCGGCTTGGGCGCAGATTCTCCGCCAAACCTATCCCGCCGTCACCCCCGGTTGGCATCTGAATAAGCAGCACTGGAACAGTGTCGAAGTCGACGGCTCAATAAGTGATGATGAAGTCTTCGAGATGATCGACCATTCCTATGATTTGGTCGTCAAGTCCTTACCCCGCAAAGATCGCGAACGCCTGAAATAAAATTGCCCCCGCCATTCACAGCGGGGGCAACATCACATTAGGCGGTCGCCGCAGTCAAATCCCTCGTGCTCAATTGTGGGATAATCTCGCCCAGAGCCTGAATAGTGTAATCAATATCAGCTTCCGTAGTATGCAGCCCCACGCTCAACCGTAAGCTCGCTGCTGCGGTTTCACGGCTGTAACCCAGTTGCAGCAGCACCGACGACGGCTCGCTGCTTCCCGTCTTGCAGGCCGATGCTGCGCTGGCGGCGATCCCCTTCGCGTCCAACAATTCCACCAGACTCCCGCTCCGAATATCTTCAAACACGAAGCTGACGTGTGACGGCAGTCGGTTCTCTGCATGTCCGGTCAGCAAGGCATTCGGGAGCGTGTTCAGGATGCCCGAAATCAGCCGGTCACGCAGTTTCCGGTAATGAGTTGTGCGCTGCGCCAGATCATCGTAAGCCAGCTTGAGCGCCGTCGCCAACCCCACAATCAGCGGCGTATTATGTGTCCCCGCCCGCAGCCCGCGCTCATGGCTGCCACCAGTTTGCACGGGCAGCACGCTGACCCCATCCCGAATGTACAGCGCCCCCACGCCTTTCGGCCCGTAAAACTTATGCCCCGATATGCTCAGCAAGTCCACGCCCAATTCCTCGACATCAAGGCTGAGTTGGCCTGCCGCCTGCACAGCATCCGTATGAAAAATCACACCCTGTCCCCGTGCGATCTGCGCCAGCTCTCGGATCGGTTGTATCGTCCCGATTTCGTTATTCGCGTAGATCACGCTGGCGACGCTGGTATGCGGGGTGCACGCTGCGGCGAAGTCTTTCGGGTCAACCAGCCCCTCGTGGTTCACCTTCAGTACCGTCTGCTGAAAACCCTGTTCATTGACCAGTTGGTTGATTGTTTTGCTGATCGCCCCGTGCTCGATAGGCGTGGTAATTAAGTGCGTCCCTTTACCCTGTTGCCGTGCCGCCCATGCGGCTCCCCGCACCGCCAGATTATCGCTCTCCGACCCGCCGCTCGTGAAGATGATCTCATTCGGTCGGCAGTTAAAAATCTGTGCGATCAGTTCGCGCGCATCTTCGATTGCATTTTCCGCGCTCCGTCCAAAACGATGTGACGAAGAAGCATTACCGTACACATTCGTAAAATACGGCAGCATCGCTTCCAATACGCGCGCATCAACAGGGGTAGTAGCCGAATGATCGAGATAAATGTGAGACATAACAGTTCCTTTCAGGTGAAATAAAAAGCGCCTCGCTAAGCATCACCGCGAGGCGCAAGATAGTCACCACCGTCAATTTTGTTGCCACAAATGAGTGACCACATCTCCACACGGTGGAAGGGCACCTTGGGTTGACTCCTAGGTTGCCGGACTCTTTTAAAAGAGCCTCTCTTGATGCACCCCCTTACTCTATGAGCACTGCTGGGGTTTGTCAAGTACTTTGCAGTCTCGGTTATAAAACTCGTTCCTTTCTTCCAAGCTTCCAAATCGCCTCATAATCGGAATAGGTCGCTGGTAGTGTACGGCTGTGTGCGTTTTGCTTACCAACCTGAACCACTCAATTTTGACTACAAACCATTTTCTAACTATTCACCAACCGTCTTAACAATCACGCTCCCTCAAATGGTTAGAAAATTCGTCCCCAAATAGTGACCATTTGGTCACCCTAACCTCGCTCATTTGTGCTATGATGATCTCAGCGTCCGTTCCATCAGCAGACGCTGCGCATCTTAACAATCGCATACCGGCCGCACGAACCAGCGCCGTATAACCCATCTTTCTTAGAGGGGAAAATCGTTGTCTGCGCCACCCTCGCTCATTCCCGCCCTGCCGCCAAAAAACGGCGCGTTCCCCGCCCGTTCCCGCCGCATTCTTTGTC
>JAFLCH010000104.1:0-9249 GCA_017303775.1 Anaerolineae bacterium
GGGCTGGTGTGGATGTTCAGGCCGTTGGTGATATAGCCATGTCCGGTGAAGGAATAGGTGATCTGGCCGGTCAAGCGATCGGTGAGGCGCATGATGAGGCGGAGCATGTCCTGTGCCAGTTCGGGGTTGAGGTACACCATCGGCAGGGTGAACAGGGCTTGATCGCGGGGTGCGCCGTCCGCGCCGTGCAGGTACAAATAGGCGGAACCCTGCGGGATGAGATGGACATCGTGAAAGCGGCTGTAGACGGTGGAGGAGAGGAGGTTGTAGCTGTGCCATGCCATTTCACGGTGGAGCACAGGATCTTCGCCCGTCGAGAAATGCGCCAGCTCGTAACGCCAATCCTCCTGCGTTTCCCTGAGGTATGGAGCTTCGGGATTCAAGTCCTCTAGGAGCCGGCGGCGTTCATCCGGCATGGCCGCGCCGTAAGCGAAACGCAGGGATTGAACGCCTTCCCCTTCCAGTTCAATGTCGCGGCGAAGCACCATGCAGTAGGGCATGGGTTCCAACGGTGAATTGGGTTGGAAGGGGGTGTCCTCGCCGCGCAGACGCACGGCATCCGGCTGGCTTGCACCCCCTTCGCCGAAGAAAGCGGCCTTATTGATGTAGTGGGCGTCGGGAGTCCCAGTGAGATCAGCCAAGAAGACGGGCGCTGGATACCAATCTACCGGAGAGGGTTGATCCGGCGGGGGGGCATCCGCAGGCGGGTCTTGACGAAATTGGAGGGCATTTTCTTCGGGCAGATAGGCGATGGAATTGGTGAACTGACGGTTGAGGGCGCGGCGTTCCTCATCATTGGAGGGGCCGAAGGGGCCGCTGCGAATCCACTCGACGCGCATCTGATGCACGTTGATGTCCCAGTATTCGTAATGGCGTAGTTTGACCGGTTCGGCGCTCAGATTCTCGATGAAAACATCCACCAACAGGTAAGGAGAATCGCCGAAGGGGGCATACACACGGCGGGTGATTCTGAGATTGCGGTAGATCATCTCGCTGTCAGCGTAGCCCAAGCCAAAGCGGCGGGTAATTTGTGCTTTAGCGGGGGCATAACGGTAAGCGGTTGCCCAAACTTCTTGACCGTCATCAATGAAGGCAAAACCGCCCGCGTAAGCGTAGCGGGTGGCCTGGTGATTACGGGATTGTGGGCGCGCCGCTTCTTGTGCTGACGCAACAATCGGTTCATTCTGTCCCGCCAGCATGCTGTAGGATTGCAGGAGTGATTCAGGTAAGACTTCGCCGCGCTGGAGGAATTGTAAGGGTAGTGTGTTGCGGGGATTGCAGGCGTTACGGAGGGGTTGGCGCGGTTCCGCACCGATCACCGCTTCGGCCTGTGCAGCGAATGGCTGGGCGAGATCGACACGTTTGGGGGCGTTGAGACGTGCGAGAAAACGGACGATGGTGACGACAATGCGGATGAAGACCGAGAGGATTCCGCCCCCACGTTCGCTGTGCCACGCTTCAAAGCGGTTGAGAAATACGCCGCCGCGATCTCCGAGATACACCTGCACCGTGCCATCGTTAGAGGCTAAGGCGGTGATGCGGCTGTTGCCGATCTGATGCCAATGGTCACGGCGATCCAGCTTCTCGGTGTTCGGGTAGGCGGCACGAGCATCCTTATACTGGTCAAAGTTATATTCGTACACGGGGAGGTTGGCGTCATCCAACGACCAGCGCCCGAAAATACCGCTGCCTTCATCAACTTCTTGAAAGTCGCGATGGCCGGACGCGCTCTGGGCGCTCACGGGAGGCGGTGTGGAGGCGGGATTCGGGCGGCGAAATTGGAGGCGAAGGATACGCTGCCAGCGGGTAAGCGCCTGTACATCAGCAGAATCCAGCAGAGTCGTCCGATCCGGGCGAGGCTTTGGGGTCATTGCGCGTACTCCTGCATGTGCGAAGTGCTATCATTATGGATGATTTGCCGAGATTGTGCTAAACCGGCTATGACAATGAGAATTTCCTGAGTCCTGTTTGACACGTGCTTAGGTATGTTAAAATAGGCGCATCCGAAACCAATGGCGAAAATCTGATGTACGAACTACCGCTTTTTCCGCTCAATACGGTTTTGTTTCCGGGAATGCCCATCAAGCTGCATATCTTTGAAGAGCGCTATAAGTTGATGATCAGCGAGTGTTACGAAAGCGGACAGCCTTTCGGCGTCACACTCATCAAGAGCGGAAGCGAAGTGGGTGGGCGGGCTGAGCCTTTCTTGATCGGCTGCACGGCAACCATCACTGAAATGGAGCCACTGCCGGGAGGGCGGATGAATATTGTGGCGGTCGGGCAGGAGCGCTTCATCGTCCACAGCTTTCGCCACGATGAGCCGTATCTCATCGGCCTCGTCGATCCTTTCCCAATGGCAGATGAAGACCGCTTGGCGATCCAACAAACGGGGCAAAGCCTTCGTCCATGGGTACGAAAGTATCTACAAGTTCTGGCAGACGCCAGCGATACGAAGTTCGATGTCGATCAACTGCCGGGCGACCCATTGCAACTGGCGTTCCTCGCCTCGTTCCTGCTGAATGTTCCAGCCGACCAGAAACAAGAACTGCTGGCGACCGAGCGTGTGGATGAGCTGATCGAACACCTGCGGGTGATTTACCGGCGGGAGGTCACGCTGCTGGACGCGCTGCTGACCCCACATGCCGCTGATGACGCGGGCGTTTTCTCTAGCAACTAAATAACTCGATCTGAATCAAAACGAGGATGCCGCTGACATCCTCGTTTCATTATTAGCGCATATCAGGCAATGATTTCTGCGCCGTTGGTGGCATTGCAGACATAGATGGCGGGTTCAAGGCCAGTGGCATTCTGATACGTTCCGGCGACGGCCAGCGCAAAGCGTTCGGCTTCGGCGGCGTCCACCAGTGCCACCGCACAACCGGCAAAACCGCCACCCGTCATGCGTGCGCCATAGCAACCCGGTTCACGGCGGGCAGCGTCTACAATGGCATTGAGCGCATCGCTGGAAATTTCGAAGTCGTCGCGCATGCTGACATGGCTGGCGTCCATCAATTTACCCAGCGCGGCAGCATCTCCCCGCCGCATGGCATCGGCTGCTTGCAAAGTGCGGGCATTTTCGGTGATGACATGACGGGCACGGCGGCGCACGATGGGATCAAGCTGGCTGGCTTGATCTTCGAATTGTTCCAGCGTGACATCGCGCAGGGCAGAGGCAGCGAAGAAACGCGCGGCAGCTTCGCAACTGGCGCGCCGTTCATTGTAGGCCGAGTCCACCAGCCCTCGGCGCGTCGAGGTATCCAGCACAACGATGACGGTGCCGCCGGGGATGTGGACGAGTTCGGTTTCCAGCGAGCGGCAGTCGATGAGCAGGGCATGATCAGCCTTACCTGCCGCCGAGATCATCTGATCCATAATGCCGGTGTTGGCGCCAACCCATTTGTTTTCGGCGATTTGCCCCAATTTCGCCATAGCCGCCGGCTCCCAGACAAAGCCAGAGGTGACGGCAAAAGCGCGAGCGGTTGCCAGTTCAACGGCGGCGGATGATGACAGCCCCGCGCCTACAGGGACATCGCTGGCAAGAACGCCATCCCAACCGGTGAGGGCATAACCGGCCTCGGTGAGCGCCCATGCAACGCCGCGCAAATATTCGACCCATCCGCTCTTCTCGGTCTGGAAATCATCCAGCGAAAAGGTAATGGTCTGTTCGAAATGTGTCGAGTAAATCGCCACCTGCCGGTCGGTACGGGGACGCAGCGCAATCCACGCCGCGCGGTTGATGGCCATCGGCAGCACAAAGCCGTCATTGTAATCGGTATGCTCACCGATGATGTTGACGCGACCCGGCGCACGAACCACATGTGTGGGTTGGCTGCCAAAGATGCGATTGAATTCAACGGTGACTAGTTCTTGCAACGACATAGATAACCTCGATTGGGTATCGGAAATGGTTCCGGCTTTTATTTAGGACGGTGATTGTACCATTTTCGCCTCCCGAACTCATCAGAAAGGCGATGGTTCAGGGGAAGAGAGGTTGTCACGCAGGTGCCGTTGCCGTCACTGCCGGCGCAACCGGAGTCAATGTGAGGGCGAGGCTGGCCCCGGCTGCATCTCGCAGCGCCTGAATTTCGGCGGTGAATGTCCAGCCCAAGGCTTCTGCACGATCACAATCTGCTAGTCCTAATGCCAACTGACCACTTTTCAGATACAACTCACAGCGGCTGTCGTAGTAGTTGGGGGCATCCGGCGCAAGCTCGATGGCTTGATCGAGGTCAGCGATGGCAGTTTCAACCATTCCTAATTCAAACTGGGCATAGGCGCGCAGGTTGTAATAGTCGGGATCTTGGTCATCGATTTGGATTGCGCTGGTCAAATCATCAACGGCAGCGCGATAGTCTCTAAGACTGAAGTACGTTGCACCCCGGAAATAGAAGAAGAGTGAATTTTCCGGGTCAATCCGAATAGCGGCAGCATAGTCCTCCAGTGCCAGCTCAAATTCCATGTTCAGTTCGTGAGTAATTCCGCGAAGGGCATACAAAATAGGGTTATCCGGCTCCAGACTAATAGCCGCATCAAAGTCCGAAATGGCGGCAGGATAGTTTTCGAGAGCGCTATATATACGGCCTCGCTGTGTGAAGTAGGTTATGTCATTGGCGTTAATAGCGATAGCGCTGCTGAAGTCCTCTATTGCGCCTTGCCAGTCGCCTATCTCGGCTTTTGATAATCCCCGTTGATAATAGATAAGGTCCGCTTGAGGAAGCAGGTTGATCGCTGCCGAATAATCGGCAATCGCCAGATCAAAATCTCCCCGGTTATGGTGTATCTGACCCCGTCCGCTATAAGCGGCTGCATTCTGTGGGTCCAGTTGGATAGCCGTTGTATAGTCTGCAAAAGCTTGATCTTCCTCTCCCAGCCTAGCATAGGCATCAGCACGAAACAGGTAGAGATTGCTGTTTTGGGGATCAAGCTCAAAGACGGTGTCAAAATCAGCAAAAGCTTGTGCGATCTGTCCATCCAACATATACGAACGCGCCCGACTCAAATAGGCCAGCGCATTCGTGGGATCAAGCTCAAGCGCTTGACCGTAATCATCAATCGACAGAGCGTACTGACCCGTAAAGTAGTATCCATCACCTCTGCCGATGTAGTATAGAACATTTTGTGGATCAAGCGTGATCGCCTGCGAATAGTCCGCTATCGCGGCATCGTAGTCACCTATGATGGCTAACAAATCGGCGCGTAACGAATAGCTGAGAGCCGATTCAGGGTCCAACAGAACAGCCTGATTCCAGTCAGCTAAGGCCAGATCATACCGGGTAAGGAAGCTATATACACCTGCACGGCTTCGATAATAGTCCACGTATTGGGGATCGAGTTCAATTGCTGTGGAATAATCGTCAATTGCACGCTCATATTGTTTGTCGAAGGAATATACCCCCGCGCGCAGGCTATATAAATTCGCGTTTCGGGGCTGGAGCGTAATCGCCTGTGTGAAGTCAGTGATTGCCAGATCGAACTGATTGATGTCCCGATAGGCGCCGCCCCGGCGCGAATAAACAAACGGGTTTTGAGGCGCGAGTTCAAGCGCGCGATTGTAATCGGCAAACGCCAGCTCAATTTCCTGCTGCTGCAAATAGGCATCCCCACGATCAAGGTAGGCCGAAAAGTTCAACCGATCAAGCTCCAGCGCGTGGTCAAAATCAGCCATTGCCAGCTCGTACTGTCCTTGTTCCAGATAAGCACTGCCCCGGCTGACATAAGCATCGCTCTCTGACGAATTCAGTTCAATAGCGTAGTTATAGTCCGCAAACGCAGCTTCAATCTGCCCTTGTGCCAGATACACATCACCGCGCCCTATGTAATTGTAGGCATCCAGAGGATCAAGTTGTATGGCCGCATTGAGGTCAGCCAATGCTTGGGGCAGATCGCGCCGATACTCATAGATTTGAGCGCGACTATAATAGGTCTTGCTGGTCGGCTCAAGTGAAATAGCTTGGGTGTAATCTGCTATAGCTTCAGTGGTCTGGTCGTTGACGAAATACATATAGCCCCGATAGAGATACCCGTTAGCTTCATCAGGGTAGGTTTCTATCAATTTGGTCAAATCGTTAATGACAAGTAGGGGCGTCAGAAAATTACCGGCCAGTGAAGAAGAGAATTCTCTCGCTATCTCAAATTTGACACGCACTTCTTCTTGCAGCACCGCCGCTTGCGTCAGGGTTGGTGGGATTTGGGTGGCGGTACCCTGCGCACTGGAAACTTCTGTTCCGGCAGCGGCGGCGCGGTCTTCCGCGATGCCCTGCTGAACGGTTGCTGTCCCTAGTTGACCAATGGCGATGGCTACTTGTGTCCCGACATGATTGGACTCTTCAACCGCCTGCGCGCCGATCAGTGATGCCCCGACTGCGAACAGGATGGCGATCACAGCAACGGCGCTACCGATTACGCTGGCGCGACGGATGTTGCGGAGTTGGCGGTTGCGTTTGGCGCTGGCTTCAATATAGGCGAGCTGCAAATCGGTAGGAACAGGCTCTTTACCGGAGGTCTGCGCTAGCCAGTTTTGAGCCTCTTTCAGCTCATTCTCGATCAGCAGGAAGCTGGCATCCCGTCCACGCCGATCCCACTCCATCGCCCGTAATTCGAGCGTGGTATGCTGCTCTTTATGACGGTAATCCGTGCGGATGATGGCGAACAGGTCGGCAAAGCGGGTTGGGAAGTCATCCTCGGCCTTGAAGAAGAAGTAATTGATGTGTTTGAGTTCGGTTTCGTTAGAGTCGAAGACGTCATGGGGTTGGCGGCTACCCCAGATTTCACGGGTGCTGGTTTCAGATAACTTCGCCAGCCGTTCGGCGATGCTGGTGATGGCGGTAGAACGGTCATAATCGGCGTGCAGCACTGGAATGATGCGTTTCTTCAACTGACAGGCGTATTCGATCTCCATCTGGCAGATGGGGGAGGCCATGCTGGCGGGGGATAGCACCACCACGAAGTTATTGGCGCGGGCGATTCCCTTTTGAATCTCGTTCCACCACGCTTGCGAGGGTGGGATGGACTCCCAATCAATCCAAACCTCCTGCGACTGTGCGATCAGCGCCTCGCGCAGTTGACCGACAAATTCCTTATCCAAGCGCGAGTAGGAAATGAATACGTCAGCCATGCGCTGATCTCCCGACCCCACTCGCTTGCTCCACACGGAAGATCAAGAAAGTCAGGATCTTGACTATAACAACGAGATGACCCTGCTATGAACAATGGCATTATAGTTCAGTTTTATACGATGCACTGAATCACAACAGGATATTGATGTTACTTGTTCAGCCCTCATTTCGGTGCGAATATTTAGAACTATGTTCCATTTCCATCACCAATCAGCGTTGTAGGGAAAAGCGAAGATGCACCTCCCACCACTTTCACAGTCACTGAAATAATAATCCTAATCCGAGGGCAAGGACACTGCCAACGAGTATAAATGCGCCGGCATAGATGAGCACGATCAGACGCCCCGGCTGCGTCCCTTCTCGCGGGGCAGCACCGAAGAAGCCCGCCGAGATCAAGATGGGGGCGAGCATGAAACCAATGCGTACCGGCCATTGCAAGGCGCTCGCCAAACTCGCCGAGTCTACAAGCGGCTGGGCGATGAGCGCCAAAAGAACCAAGACACCAGCATGGGCGTGCCCTGCCCGGAAGTAGGCACGCTGCAACTCGCTGCGGATGGCGCTGCCACGCCCCATCTGAGTCAATAAAAAGTAACCGCCAAACTGAATGGTAGGCACGGTGATGAGGATGAGGCCGAGCATAAAGCGAGCTGATTCACTGAGAGGCATGATATTTCTCCTTCGAGTCCAAATCCGATTATGAACGAGACAGTGACAGCGCCGTTTGAACAAGGGCAGGGGATTGGCGCAAAACCCAGTGCAGAACCGCATCCCGTTCCAGCGGGCCGCCATGACCCACGTAGAAGCGGGATACACCTTCGTCAAGCAGGTGTTGAAGGCTGGTATGAAGCTGTGGCAGCGAGTCATAGAAGTAGTGGTAGCGCGGTGCTGTAGGCTGGATACTCCCGCCAAGATGCCCGCCCATCAGAATATCCCCTACAATCGCTTCGCCACTATCAAACACGAGAGACACCGAACCGGGGGTGTGGCCTGCGGTGGGAATGATGCGAGCAGGGACACCGAAATCTCGCAGCGAAAAGTCAGCGTCGATTGCAATATCCGGTGTGAAGGGTTGGAATGGCCGGCTGACAAACGGGGCAATAAGCCGGGAACGCAGACGGCTGTAGTAAAAAGGTTGATTTTTGCCCTCTTGAGCCATGATGTGATCGGCAGTATGGAGCGCAACCGGAATCCCAAATGTCTGCTGAAGATAAGCGCTGCTGCCCACATGATCGCCATGACCATGCGTATGGAGGATAAGAGCAATATCCTGCGGACGGATGCCGCGCTGCTTGAGGGCGTGCAGCAAACGTCCTTCACTGCTTGGCCCGCCCGTATCGACGAGTACAAGCCGATCGGCTTCGAGCAAGTAGGCATTCGCAATCGTGAGGTCAAGCTTGGTGATCATCTCATGTCCTTATTATAATTATTATATGTCAAAATTGACATAATAAACCAAAACTAGAAAGCTTCAATGGTGCGGATCGTATCCTCTAGCCATGCCAAATACATATGCTCATAGCGTTTGCCGAATTCCAGTGTGGTCGCCCAAAATCGTGCTTCACGCAGGAGTTCAGGTGTCGCATCCATGTCTGCAACGAGATGGTGCGGGGAAAGCGAGTTATAAAGCGCCAGCTTCTGCTGATGAAACTGCCGCTGCAAGCGAAGCTCGTTCAAGGTGGATTCACGGTCACGACTGCCAGAGAAAAACAGTCGCACCAGCAAATCCTCCTTGACTGGGGTTGGCTCTGACATCGTTTGAGCCAACCAATCACGGAGTTCTGCTTGTCCGGCAGCCGTTATCGAATAGACTCGCCGATTCAACTTGGCATCTTCCGCTTCGATCTCCTCCGAGACGAGCAGTCCGTCCTCTTCCAGCTTACGCAGCGTCGTATAAATCTGGCTGTGGTAGGCATGCCAGAAATGTGACGTCGACTCGTCCATCAGGCTTTTAAGGTCATAGCCCGACATCGGTTGATAATTGAGGAAACCAAGCAGAATATATTTGAGCATGGATACACAATACCATTAATTTTTTTCTATGTCAATATTGACATATTATTCACCCCGTCTATGCGAATGGGGCGATCGATAGATTGCTTCTTAGGAAGACTGCAACCACAAGAAGGTGAACGGG
>JAFLCH010000104.1:9349-12757 GCA_017303775.1 Anaerolineae bacterium
TTGATGCCAATTTCCAGCGCATCCTCGTCGGCGAACGTCCAGCCTATATCGTCGTGTGAGCGAACATAATTGACCCACGCACAATCCGGTTGGATGGCAAAACGCCGTTCCATCGAGTGCCGGAGCAGGCGCACCTCACGGGTTGCCAGCGCCTCCCACCCCAACGCCATGAGGGTCGGGTTGTAGGAGATGGGCGCTTCCCCCCAGCTCACATAGCTGACGACATCCGCCGGATGCACGATGGCTTCCGACTTAAAGAGCATGGCCGGCGCAGCGATGCGGGTGAGGGCGTTGTAACACTGAATGATCCAATGCACCTGCGGCAGGTTTTCGCAGGAAGTGCCCATTTGCTTCCAGATGAAAGCCACCGCATCCAACCGCAAAATTTCCACGCCATTGTTCGCCAATGAGAGCATCTCGCCCAACATGGCATTAAAAACGGCGGGGTTGGAGTAATTGAGATCCCATTGGAAGGTGTTGAAGGTCGTCCAAACCCACTTATTGATCTCCGGGCGGAACGAGAAGCTTCCCGGCGCTTGTTCGGGGAAGATTTCGCGCAGGTTACGTTCATACTGGTCGGGCAGATCACGGTTGTCGTACATATAGTAGAACTGCTGGTGAGAAGGATCACCGGCGAGGGCTTTCAAGGCCCAATCATGCTCGTCGGAGGTGTGGTTGAAAACAAAATCCACCACGAGACTGATACCTTCGGCGCGGAAGGCGCGCGCCAGTTCCGCCAGTTCGCTCATCGTCCCCAAAGCCGGATTCACATCACGGTAGCTGCTCACGGCATAACCACCATCACTGTTCCCATCCGGCGCTTTGAAGAGGGGCATAAGGTGCAAGTAGGTTAGCCCCAATTCGCGGAAGTAAGGGATGCGTTCGCGAATCCCACGCAAATTGTCCGCGAAGAGATCGACATAACAGACGCCGCCCATCATGCGTTCGTGATGAAACCACAGCGGTTCTGTTTCCCGCTGGATGTCGAGCGCCTTCAGATCCGCAGGCCGCGCCACAAACAACCGGGCGGTTTCCAGCAGGATTTGTTCCAAGTGATAGAAAAAGTCGTAGTGTGTGCCGTAAAGATTATAGAGGTGGCGGAAGACCGTCGGGAAGTACTGGTTCAGGCGTTGGAAGAACAATTCCCGGTCATCAGAAGCAACCAGAATGGGCTGCAAGCGGGGCAGCAGGCGTTCCAGCGAGACTTGTGTTTTTTCAACCAGATCATCCCGATACATAAATGACGTCCCATTTCAGAATAAGCAGATTAGCCACGAGAAACCTTTAATATGCCAATTGTACCCAATGCACCCCGCTTTCAGGCAAATGATGGCGGTGATATTTACGTCCTTGCAGAAGTTTGTTAGGTCTTTGTTTGGTAGGATAGACTATCTTGATCTCAACTCACTTTGAAATGTACGAATGATCTCCTCCTTGACTAAGAAAAAGCCCATCACTGTTGATGGGTTTTTTCTTGTATTCAACTACGCTTGCAACAGCAATCATCTCAACGAAGCTCTTACAGGATCTATGAACTTTATGATTACATTTTCTTGACAAATGAAGAAAGTAAATGTAACAATATATTCATAAATCATGTTTCGTTGGGTTAAGTTTCCGTTGAAACGTGGGGAGAAATATAATGTCGTGGAAGATGAAAACCACCACTCAGGAGATCAGCATGGTTGATCGACTGGTGCATTACGCCCGAACGCATGGCTGTTCGGCTGTGGACGCAGCTCAGGATATGCGTGATATCCTCAAGGTCGCCCCCGCACTGGAAGATGTCAACCGGGCGCAGTCTATCTTGGATGAAGAAAAGGCTGAAGTCGAACGCAAGAAGCAGGGGACGAAGGGCGAATTTTATAATTGGCGCGATTAATCCGGCAGGGTTTACAGGAGGCGAGTGAGCGATCACCCGCCTCTTTTTATTTCTGATCAGGGTCAGGGGACAGCGAAACGCCAGCGGGTGGTGTCAGCCGGAAATTGTGTCCACGCAAAGGCCACACGTGGGCGCAGCACCCAGAAGGGAATCCCGTGCGGCATTTGATACTTCGCGTTATAGGCCGCGTCAATCTTAGCGACCAGCGGATGCGCCGGATCAGTGATGCGGTCTACGTATCCTTCCAGCGCCAACACCGCATCGCCACTTTCCAGATGAACCGCGACATTGGGGTTGGCCGCCAGATTGCGTGACCAGCGTGTGTGCGCCCCTCCACCGAAATACAGCGTCGATTCGATCCACACCCCCCATACCGGCATGGCATGAGGATGTCCGGCTGGCGAAACAGTGGCAACCCAGTAATTCCGCGCCGCTGTCATTCGTTCTTCGACATAATCCCACGACAAGACACCTTTCACATCCTCCGGAATACCGTATTCGGGGATATAAGGCCGGCTGGCAGTTGGCGTGACAAATTCAGACATTTTAACCTCACCTTCTTGCTCGCTTGTTCAATCACCGATCCGACCACGACTTGCCGGTTTTCTGCTCATAAAAACGGACGAAATGCGGTTGGCTGCCATCGACATCATGGAAGCCGTATTCCTCGCTCAACGTCCATGTGGCCCATGCTTGACCGGACTTGGCTTTGATAGTGGCATCGGTCGCCAGCGCCACCACAGCCTGACCAATGTAATGTGGGGTTTCGGACGCTTCAAAGAATGGTTCTTTGGCGATGGCATCGCGCCAATTTGCTGCCGTCACGCCGAAGTGATCGAGCATCTGTTCCGAACGCAAGAAACCGGGCGTCAAAGCCAGCGCGCTCACCCCGCTGCCCTCCAATTCGCGGTGCATGTTCGCTGCCAACCGGATGATGGCAACCTTCGCCAGATCGTAAAACAGATTACCCCGGTACACCCAATCATCGCCGTCGGTAATTTCGATGATGAGGCCGCTGCCCCGTGCGACCATCAACGGGACACCATATCGGCTCGTGATCAGGTGAGTGAATACGCCGCGCTCGATCATTTGCAGCCCTTTTTCGACCGAGGCTTCCCAGAAAGGTTTGCCGAATTCCATCAAACTCTCACCACCCCACACATCATTCACCAGAATATCGAGCTGTCCCTGCTGCTCGCGCCGCACCTGCTCGAACAAAGCCTCGGCCTGTGCCGGTTGTGAGTGATCGACACGCACCGCAATCCCCAGCCCGCCCCGCGCCGTGACTCCTTCGGCGGTTTCTTCAATCGTCTCGCTGCGCTGAAGATCGGATGGATTCCCGCGCGTACTGCGTCCGGTACAGTAGACCGTCGCACCCGCAGCGCCTAACGCCAGCGCTATTCCCCGCCCTGCGCCGCGTGTCGCCCCGGCGACAACGGCTACCTTACCTTTTAATGGCTGCATATCGTACCTCCTAACATCCGCTAACGTTCTTAGGATAACTGGCAATTCCTGACATCCTTTGT
>JAFLCH010000105.1 GCA_017303775.1 Anaerolineae bacterium
TGTGCAGGCTGGCGCAGATGTAGTGATCGCGGCGCATATCGGGCTGAACGCACAGATGGCGGCGATTAACGCGGTGGCTGAGGCAGTGCGGCGCGGGGAGATCGCAGAAGCGCGGATTGATGAATCGGCGCGGCGGGTGCTGGCGGCGAAGGCGGCGTTTGGTGTGCTGGATTGGCAACCGCTGGCGGTGGGTGATGCGGCGGCACGGCTTGACCTAGCAGGACATGAGGCGCTGGTGCAAGAATTGTTCGATGCGGGCGTGACGATTGCGCGGGATGTTGGCGGGGTGCTGCCGCTGCGAGATGATATGGCGGTGGCGATGATCTACCCGGCGACACGGACACAGATTATGCGTGAATGCAGCCCGTACAGCGCGGCTGTTCAGTGGGTGGGTGTGTCGGGGTCGCCAAGCGAGACCGAGATTGCGTGGGCGGTGGACGCGGCGCGACGGCAGGATGTGGCGGTGGTATTCACACAGAACGCCGAGACTGACCGGGCGCAGCAGGCATTGGTGCGGGCGCTGCCACCTGAGAAAACGGTGGTGGTGGCTTTGTGGTCACCGTATGATTGGCTGGCCTTCCCACAGGTGGCAGGGTATATGGTGACGTACAGCCCGCTGAACGCGGCGGTTCCGGCAGCCTGTAAAGTCCTGTTCGGCGCGGTGGAATCCGAGGCGCGGTTGTCGATTGCACTGGATGGGATCACGGGCGGGTGATTTACATCCCGCCCTGTGTGTTGAACATGAAGGCTAGAAAGTTGACCTGTTCGTCGTCGGTCATGGGGCGGGGACGCGCCAGATCGTCGATGATGCCGGTGAA
The DNA here is from genome assembly GCA_017303775.1 of Anaerolineae bacterium. Classification (GTDB taxonomy): domain Bacteria; phylum Chloroflexota; class Anaerolineae; order Aggregatilineales; family Phototrophicaceae; genus CFX2. Next base: position 819 of record JAFLCH010000105.1, read on the forward strand.
GAGGCCGACAGTCAACAATCGCCCTTCGTAAATGAACAGTTCGTCCATAAAGAAGCGACTGTTGCCCCAGAAGGGTTGGTCGAAGAACAGATTCCCCAAGCCGTAGTGTAAAAAGGCAGAGGTGCCATTGCGGGCGTTGTAGAACTCGAAGGTTTGGGGTTTGTGTGCCTGTGTGCCGACCACAATATCCGCGCCCAGATCAGCCAGCCCTTGAAAATCCGATACCTGTTTGGGAAGCGGGCGATAATCTTCAACCTCAAGGTATTGGGTGGTGACGATGACAAGATCGTAGTCAGCGGCGAGCTGTGGTAAGGTGGCCTTGAGCCAATCCCAGTCACAATAGGCCGCACCCGGCGCGGCTTCACCAGCAAGCGCATAGTAGGGGCCGACCCAGTTGCAGGCCAGCATGGCGATGCTGTTGTCGTGGTGGGTGAGGATGAGCGGGGTGCGAGCTGCGGCGAGAGTGTCTCCTCCACCGACCGTTAGGATGCCGCGATTTTGATACCAACTCAAGGTATTGAGGTAGGCGTTTTTCCCATAGTCAACATTATGATTGCCGGTAAGTTCCACGATGTCGAGGTTGAGCCTGTCGAACAGCTCGAAGTGCGATTCTTTGGAGCAGAATTCACCGAGCGGTGGTTCGTCGGCCTGCGGGCAGGAAGGAGAGAAGGAGACTTCGTTGCTGGTGTGGAAGAAGTCGGGGCGTTCGACATAGGCGCGAATGCCTTCGGCGGCCCATTCGACCCCGTTTTCGTCAAGCGCCTGGCGGGTGCGGCGGGTGAGGGCAGTGACGCCAGAAAGCAGCAGACGGGTGAGGCGCTGGGGATGAAAGTTGGGGGTGGTGTTGCGGAAGGCGAAGGGATACGTGTCGAGATTGTGATCCAGCGGGTGCAGGCCATCGATGTTCAGGACACGGTAGCGGGGTGTGAGACGATCAAAGCCGAGCAGGGTGTAGAGTTTGCGGTCACGCCAGAGGGTGTTGAGCAGGGCGTCGTCCGGTACGGTCGGGGCGTTGACGGTGACACCGAGTTCGGCGAGGCGGGCGGCAGTGGTTTCATCGAGCACGAGCTGGCTGTGCGGCTGGCCGATGGCGACGGTTTGCAGCGTTTCTAGCGAGATCGAGCTTTGGAGGCTGGGGAAGGCGACTACCGGCAGCAGCAAGAAGCGGCTGCCATCTTCAGTTTGCGCGGCGGGTGTGGCGGTGGGCGGTAGAGCTTGGGCGATGGGAGTGTTGGTGGCGAAGATGATGGGCAGCGGAGTCGGTTCCGGGGTGGGAGTGAGCCAAGTGGCGGCGTAAAAGCGGAGGTATTCGGCTACATGCTGACGCCAGTAAGCATTATTGTGCTGGCCTTCAGGGTATATCGTATAGTCATGGGGGATATTCCGTGATGTCAGCCGCTCGTGCATCATATCCAGACCCGGCTGCGCGTAGTCATCACGGCCACGATCTAGCCAGATGCGCAAGGTTTCCAAATTGGGGGCGTTCAAGGCAAGACGCACCGGATCGTAATCTGGCGGGGCGTTGCCTTCCGCAAAAAAGGCGCTGTGCCCGCCAACACTGCTAAAGAGATCGGTATGACGGAAAGCGATTTCGAATGCCCAGAAGCCACCCCGCGAGATGCCCCCGATGGCACGGGTTTCGCGACGCGGGTCGATGCGATACTGCGCTTCGACCTGTGGCAGGAGTTCGCTGAGGAAGACATTTTCCCACGAGACATATTCAAATTGATTCTGATTGGCGATCCATTCCCCGAAGGGCATGACGACAATCATAGGGGGCAGGGCAGCGGTGGCGATGCCTTCGTCGAGGATGGTTTGGATGCCTAAACGTCCCCACTGTCCGTCATCTTCGTTGGAACCGTGCATCAGATAGAGCACAGGGTAGAGAATGGTGGAACTTTCGTAACAGGGTGGCGTATAGACCGTGTACCAGATGGTCGTTTGGGAGATGGTGCTGCGCAGGCTGCTACGGGTCATTTGACCAGCGGGTTGATCACAGCCGGATTGGGTGCGAACCGGTTGGGCGAAGGGCAGGAATGCCAGCGTCAGCAGGAACACAATTAGGATGGGGACATGGATGGATTTTAGCATGTTCTCGTCTTATAATGCAGCCTGTATGAGCGACTAATATAACACATCCATATTGCCAGTTGGGTTTGCGCCAATCGTTAAATTGCCTTCACCTGACCTTTCGGGTAAGGTTAGTACATGAACTGCTGACGACCACAGGACGGAACAATGGGAACACTCAATCCAGATTTGCTCTCTAAAGATTTAGATGCGGTGATGAATGATGCTGTGGCACTCAAGGATCAGTATCGTAAGCCGACTATTCAGCCGGAACTGGTGCTGCTGGCACTGCTGCGCCACCCGGATACGGCAGCCGCACGGCTGATGGATGTGTTCAAGACAGGGCGGGCGGTTGACCTTGAGAAGCTAGACCGGCAGGTGCATCTGGCGGTAGAGGGGCGGGGTGATCCGAACGGCAATCTTGATTTTGTGGCGAAGGGTAACCGGCAGGTTCCACTTTCCAAGCAGACGATCATTTTGATTGACGATGCGCTGAGTCTGGCGAATTCGCAGGATGAGGTGCGCGTTGATACTGACCATATGTTTACGATCATGGCGGAACCATCGATGTCCACCAGTGGATTGCTGCGACAACACGGCATTACACCCAAAGCAATTGCCGATATTCGCATGGATAATTCGCAGGTGCGGTTGAAGCCGGATGGTACGACGCAGGATGTGGTGGCACAGTCGAAGGCGGGCAAGCTGCGGGCGGTTTACTTCCGTGAGGGACTGCTGCGGGATATGGTGAATATCTTGTCGCAATCCGTGAACCGGCACATCATCCTGATCGGGCCGGACGGCGTGGGCAAGCGGACGCTGGCTTACAGCCTTGCGCTGCTGATGGCGGAAGGGAAAGGCCCGACCGGGCTGAAGAATCTGGTGCAGATCGACGAAACGGCGCTGCTAGATAATGACCAGAAGGCGGTTCGGGCAGGGATGAGCCAAGCGGCGGGCGGCATTTTGTTCGTGCCGCATCTGCATCGATTTTTTGGCGGGCCGATCAAGGCGGAGTTTAGCAAGGCGACCCCGTTGATTCAAAAAGCATTTTTGGCGGATGATCCGGTGATTATTGGCACGTCGACTGAAGTCGATTATAAGGAACGCATCGCAGCGGTGAGCGCGATCGCCGAGAACAGCCAGATTGTGCGAGTGTCTGAGCCGACGCTGGACGAGACGATTGAAATTCTGAAGATCATCAAGCCGCATCTGGAGGCTGATTATAAATTGCAGGTGGCTGATGATGCGCTGAGTCTGGCGGCGCGATTGGCTAAGCGTTACCTGAGCGCGACGCCACTGCCGCGCAGCGCGGAACAACTGCTGCACCGTTCGGCGGCGCTGGTGAGCATGAGCCAGCAGAGCCAGCTTCCCTTCAAGACGGAACGGGCGGGCGATACTAACCTCGATTCGGAAGATGTGACCTTAGCGGCCAGCCAGATGACGGGCGTGCCGGTGAATAAGCTGGGCGAAGATGAGCGGATGCGCTACGCCAGCATGGTGGAGCACATCAAGGAACGCTTGATCGGGCAGGACGAGGCGGTACTTTCGGTGAGCCGCGCGATCAAGACTGCCCGTGTGGGGCTGAAGGATGCTAAGCGTCCGATTGGCGCATTTTTGTTCCTCGGACCGACGGGTGTCGGTAAAACCGAGCTGGCGAAGGCGCTGGCAGAGTTCATGTTCGGCAGTGAAGATGCGATGCTGCCGTTGGATATGAGCGAGTTTAAGGATGAGTCCAGCCTGAACCGGTTGATCGGTTCGCCCAGCGGGTATGTGGACAGCGAAGCGGGCGGACAACTGACGGAACGTGTGCGGCAGCAACCGTACATTATTGTGCTGTTTGACGAAGTGGAAAAAGCGCACCCACGCATCATGGACATCCTGCTGCAAGTGATCGAAGAAGGCCGCTTGACGGATGGACGCGGGAATGTGACGCAATTCAGCGAGACGGTGATTATCCTCACGAGCAATCTGGGCGCGGAATTATTGGCTGTGCCGGTCATCACGGATGAGATTCGTGATGAGGCGATGGAAGAAGTGCGGACATGGTTCCGTCCTGAATTCTTGAACCGGTTGGATGAAGTGATTATGTTTAACGCCCTCTCGGCGGAGGATTTGCGGAGCATTATGCTGCTGCTGTTGAAGGGCGAACGCAAGATGGCGGCTGACCGGGGGCTGACGCTGGAATTCGCGGATACGGCTGTGGAATGGATGCTGGCACAGAATGATGAACCGGAATATGGTGCGCGTCCGCTCAAGCGTATCATCCGGCGTTACGTGCGCGAACCGCTGGCCGATTTCTTGCTGAAGGTGAATCCGCCCGCCGGCACACAGGTGCGGGTAGACGCACCGGATGGAAGCGGGCTGAAGTTCGCTGCACTTGTGGACGGCAAAGAAATTACGGTTGGAGGCTAGAGCGTGAGGCGCTGGTTAGCTGCGCTGTTGGGGTTGTATTCACTGGCAGCCGGTGTGCTGCTCATCCGGCGGGATGATGAAAACGCGCTGCGTCCGGTGCAGATTGCGGTGAATGAATTCTCGCTGTTCGCTGCTCTGGCCGGAATTGTGGCGCTGCTGATGTCTCGCAGCAGAGGGATTGCGCTGGTAGGGGGTGTGGGGGCGCTGCTGTCTCTCAAGCCGTTGTCGGAGCAACCGGCTGCGGCAGAAGATGCGCGCATTTCGATGCAGGCGGGTTTGGGGCGAGACTATCTGACGACCATACCCGCATCTGTAAAGAAGCGACTGCTGCCAACGACGTGGTCGGCGGCGAACGCGACCGGCGCATTCCTGCGGCAAGCACGGGCGCGGATCTGGCGGGATGTGTTGTATGCATCACCGGATGGGATTCCGCTTAAGCTAGATGTGTACCAGCCGTTTATCGCTCCGGCAATCGGTTCAACGTATCCGGCGATCATCGCTATTCATCCCGGCGGGTGGCGGAATCAAGATAAAGGCGGGTGGTTTGAGGCGCAGCACCGTTATCTGGCAAGCCAAGGATATGTGGTGTTCGATATTCAGCACCGGTTGTCCGGACAAGCTCGATGGCCGGCACAGTTGGAAGATGTACAAGCTGCGATCCAGTGGGTGCGGGATTCGGCGGCATCGTACCGCGTGGATGTCAAGCGCATTGCACTGTTAGGGCGTTCATCGGGCGCGCAGCTGGCGCTCATCGCCGGACTGCGCACGGAACAGACGAAGCCGGTGCAGGCGATTATTTCGATTTACGGGCTGACGGATTTGAAGTTCGAGTCACTCCCGCCGGAGTCTCCGATTTATCAGTTGATGGGCGGGGCATACGAGACACTGCCGGAGGCTTATCGCGAGGCGAGTCCGGTGGATTGGGTGCAGCCTGATTCGCCCCCAATTCTGGTGATCGAGGGGATGCAGGATACGCTTGTTCCCTATTTACATGGCGATAAACTCATTAAGCGTTTGATGGCTGATGCTGTGCCTCATGCGCTGGTGCGGATTCCATGGGCGCGACACGGTTTTGACGCGGCTGCATTCGGGCTGGGCGCGCAACTGGCACAGTACCATATGGATCGATTTCTGGCTTATGTCTTTTATGGAAAGGGCTGAGAATGCCTGAAACGATTCCCGCTCGCCCGCTGCCGCGCCGACCTGCTAATGGATTGTTGGCATGGGAAGCGACGATAGGCTATCTGCGCAGTCATTACCGTATGGATGCAGCACTGACGATGCAGGTGGTATCATCTCAGCCGGGGCAGGTGCTATGGCATGCGTCGGCAGTGTGGGGACAGAACGGTGAACAAGTCCGTGACCGGCTGTCGATGGGTGTGGCGCTGCGTGACCTGTGGCGAGAGATCGACCGGAAGCATGTGATCTTTGAAACGCGTGAAGCGCTCATCCGCCGCCCGATGAATTACGCGGATGATGAATGGATCGACGGTGACACGCATGTTATCCTCAATCAACTGTTCGATCTGGTGCAGGTGATGGCGGACGGTGATTGGAACCTCACGATCACCTATGAGCCGGTTGAGCTTGCCAGCCAGCGCTTTCAGATCCGGTTGGTTACGACTGCGGAAATGCCTGCCTTCACCGGACAGGGGGCAACTCTGCAAGAGGCATGCCGGGAATTGTATCGAGCGACGGCACAGCATTATATGGTACGTTCGGCCAAGAAAACAAAATAGGCAGCGGAGTCATGGTGGCTGCATTGTGGGGATGATTGGTGTATACAGGAAATTAAGGAGTTTTTAGATGACGCAAGTGGATACCTCGATTTTTCGCAAGTACGACATTCGCGGTACGGTTTCGGGGGAGAAAGCACAGATCACCCCGGATCTGGCGCGGTTGGTGGGGCGGGCGCTGGGAACGTATCTGCCGAAACAATTTGGTACGGATCGGATGTTTGTAGGGTGCGACAACCGGACGACCTCACCGGGGTTGAAGCAGGCGTTGATGGAAGGTGTTGCTTCTGCCGGCGTGAACGTGACCGATATTGGCGCTGTGATGACCCCGACGCTGTATTTCGCCTCGGCCAGTTATTCCGGCAAGGGCGCGGGTGTGATGATCACCGGCAGCCATCTGGACACACGCTACAACGGTATTAAGATGGCGTATGGGTCACTGGCGCTGGCGGACGACCAGATTCAGGATCTGCTGAAGATTATTCAGACAGATGGGTTTGCCAGCGGGCAGGGCGAGATCAACTCCGATCCGCAGATGATTTATAAGCACATGGATACAATTGCCTCCAAGGTGAAGATGGCTCGCCCGTTAAAGGTGGTGCTGGACGCGGGTAACGGCTTGAGCGGGAGTTATATTCCGGCGGTGCTGGAGAAGCTGGGGATTGAAGTGGTGGGGCTGTATCTTGAGTCGGATGGGACGTACCCGAACCATCTGCCGAACCCTGAAGACCCTGAAACCACCAAGGATCTGGAAGCGAAAGTGGTGGAGGTAGGCGCTGATCTGGGGTTGGGCTTCGACGGCGACTCGGATCGCTGCGGGTTTATTGATGACCACGGGCATCATATTGCAGCAGACCGGCTGCTGGCACTGCTAGCGCGTGATCTCCTGAGCCGTCATCCGGGTTCATCGATTGTGTATGATGTGAAGGCTTCGCAGGCGCTGCCGGATGAGATCAAGAAGTATGGCGGCGTGCCGGTGATGTGGAAGACCGGCCACAGCTTGATGAAGAAAAAGATGCACGAGATTGGTTCGCCGCTGGGCGGCGAGGTGAGCGGCCACCTGTTTGTGGGCGAGGATTACTATGGTTTTGATGATGCGCCGCTGATCGCCCTCAAGACGCTGGAGATCATCTCCAAGTCAGATAAGACGATTTCGCAAATCTTCGATGAAATTCCGAAGCTGGTTGCTACGCCGGAAATTATCTTGTCTGCGCCGGACGCGGTGAAATTCCAGATTATTCAGGAGATCACTGATATTCTGTCGAAAGATTACGAGGTGTTCACGCTGGATGGTGTGCGCGCCAAGTTTGAAAACGGGTGGGGGTTGGTGCGTGCTAGCAATACACAGCCCGCTATCACCCTGCGCTTCGAGGCGTATACACGCCCGCAGATCGTGGAATACATGAACATCTTCAAGGCTCTGCTGGATCAGCATCCTGAAGTTGATCAGGGTAAGCTGGTTGATCAGATCAAGGCTTTTAGTTAAGCGCAAGCGTAGTTTGCACGGGGGCGTGATGAGCGCCCTCGTTTTATATCTCCTAGTTGAATAGGTTGCATGCGATGACAGATCATTTTCAGCAAATTTACAGCCACCACGCTGACCAGTATGACGCACTCGTGGCACGGGAAGATTATGAGGGCAATATCCTGAAAACACTTCAGCGCATCCGTCCGTTAGACGGGGTGGATGTGGTGGAGTTTGGCGCGGGGACGGGGCGTTTGACCATGTTGTTAGCGCCGCATGTGGGGAGTATGCGCGTTTATGATGGCTCGGCGCACATGCTGGCTGTGGCGACAGATAAATTAAAACGCAGCGGGTTGAATCACTGGGAGACCACGGTGGCCGATAACCGGTCGCTTCCGGCTGCTGATGCCTCGGCTGATCTGGCGATTGAAGGATGGAGCTTCGGGCATTTCGGGGGGTGGTATCCGGATAGCTGGCGCGAAGAAGCTGGTAAAGCACTGGCCGAGATGCGGCGTGTGCTGCGACCGGGAGGAACGGCTATTCTGATTGAGACGATGGGGACGGGGTATGAAACCCCGCAGCCACCTACACCGGGGTTAACAGCGCTTTATGCTTGGCTGGAAACCGAACACGGCTTTAGCAGCACGTCCATTCGCACGGATTACCGGTTTGAATCATTGGAAGAAGCGGAGAAGCTGTCACGCTTTTTCTTCGGCGATGCGCTGGCGGACGAAGTGGTGCGGCGCAATTGGGTCATTTTGCCAGAATGTACCGGTTTTTGGTGGAAAACGTTCTGAGGTGTGCTCAGCCGGAATCACTGATTAGTTCGGCGTATATGGCACGGAAGTCGCGGACAGTGTGCGCAATCGTAAATTGATTCAAAACGGTCTGACGGGCTGTGCGAGCATACTCGTGGCGGAGAACAGGATCATCGAGCAGGTGGGTGATGGCGGCGGCGAGCGCGGAAGCATCTCCAACCGGTACGCTGACGCCCAATGAGGGGTGATCTGGCAGCAGTCCGACGGCTGTACTGACAGTGGGTACTCCGCAGGCGGCTGCCTCTAGCGTTACCATCCCCAGACCTTCATGACGTGATGTGAGGATATTGAGCGCTGCTTGTTGATAGAGCGCCGGTAGGTCGGGGTGGGTGACCGAACCCCGGAAACACACCTGAGATGTGAGATTCAGTGTGGAAACAAGCTGACGCAAGCGGGATTCTTCCGGCCCGCTCCCTACAAGGTCGAGCGTAACAGGATGGGGGATTCGGGCGACTGCTCCTAAAAGGGTCGCTTGATCCTTGACCCCGACCAGCGAAGCGACATGGATCAAGCGCAGCGGGAATTCGCTTGAAGGGGCGGGTGGCGGTTGAAAATGAACCGGATCGACGCCGAGTACCGCAGTGCGGATTCGCTCTGATGGAATTGAATAACCGGCGGTCGTGATCAGCTTCTCGACATAAGAGCAAGCAACAATGATACGATCCGCACCTTTTAGCGCCTGCCCAACGATCCAGCGGCTGAAGCGGCTGCGCTGCAAACCGTAGACTAGATCGTCAAAGCCGACCAGCTCCCCGCCCGCTACTGAAACCACCACTGGAATCCCCAACCAGCGGCCAGCCCACGCCGCAACCAGACCGGTCTCATCTGCCCACATGGCATGCAGCACATCAAACGGCTTCTGGCGGTGCAGCGTTTGCAGGGTGCGCAGCGCGTTCAACCAGAGCCGGATTCGACCTGCAGCGCGTGTCTGTCCTGCGCCGAGCGCGTACACCTGTGCGCCATATACCTGATAATGGTCACGACGATGAGGATAGCGCAGCGCCAGCACACGGACGTCCTCTTCCTGCGCCAGCGCCCGCACCAGATTGAGCTGCACCGGAATTGCCCAATCGGTTTCATCGCTGCTGAAACCGGGCAGGAGAATTCCGACGCGCATCAGGCATCCCACCGCACATCAACCGGATTGCGAATGGTGTTGAGCACGGGACAATTTTGCTCGACAGCGGCGTGAAGCTGGTCGATGGCTTCGGCAGCGGCAGGACTTTCTACCCGTGCGTGATAGTGGATGTTTTCGAGTGAAAGTGGATGGCTGCTGGGCATGCCGATGACTTTTTTGTAATCCAGCGTACCGCTGATTTCCACCTCAACATCGTCGATTGGAATAGCGAGCAGCACCGCTTGAATGAGATAGGTGTGTACCAAGCAGCTTGCTAGCGCGCCCAATAGGAGTTCGGGCGAAGTGGGGCCGAGGGCATGACCGGCCAGACCGGGTGCAGAGTCGCTCAAGACACTGTGACTGCCCATGCGGATGGGGCGCGCGCCGGTGATGCCCGCTACTTTGGAGGAGGCCGAAATGCTCACAACAGCCTTTTCGGGGGCGGCTGTCCAATCGGCTTGACGGTCAGCGATGGCTTGCTGCTTGCGGGTGAGATAAGTGTCTAGTTTTGCCATGATTATCCTCGTATGCGGTAAAGGGTGTAGTTGCCGTACTGCCCAAGCCGGATAAGACCCCGTTCATCTCGCAGCCAGTGATAGGCGATTTGCGGCGAGCGGTCACTCCACTGGTGTTCGATGTTCCAAACATTCACCAAGAGATAGTCGATGCGGCCAGACTGCCACTTAGCGACCAGCGACTCCGGCGTTTCATCATATAACTCGTACACGGTCAAATCGGTGTCATGCCTGAGCATCAGCGTTAAGCCGAAAGTATAAATAGTTTCGCCCACAGGAACAACGCTATCTGCCCAGCGAACAGCGCGGCGATCCTTCTGCTGCTGGTTGATGAATCCCTGTATTGTGGTGTTGGTTGCCATCAGTGTTTGGGTGACACCGGCAATGATGATAATGAGGAGTATCATTCGGATCAGTATGTGGCGTTGGTGTCCCTTGAAGCGCTGCACGAAATAATCGATTCCGGCTGCTGCTGCCAACGCTGCTGGTGGGAAGAAGACGAGGGCGAAGCGAATGTTCTGCGCAGGAATTCCCGCAAGGAACAGGTAGCATAGAACGAGCCAAGCGGCGATGAGGCTGCCTGATTGGAGATTCCCGCGGATGAGGCCAATCAAACCGGGGAATAGGAACAGCGTGAACAGCGGTGAAAGATAATAGGGATCGTAAAAAGGGCGGGCATAAAAGACGGCATTGATCTGAGTGAACTCGAAATAACCTTCTACATTGGTGAAGGATTGGCGAGCGATGTTTACGGGCGACCAGTTTTCGACCCACGGATGATTGAGGGTGGGGGCGGGATTTGTGCGGCTGTAGAGGATTTGCGGCAGCAGAATGGCCGTGATTGCGGCGGCGACTCCGACCTGTGTACGCCAGCGAATTCTCCCTCGTGTATGAACTAAAAACATCAAGAATGAGGGGATGACGAGCAGTACATAAATCCAGCGGGTGATGAGCGCCAGCATCAGTGTGACCGCCGCGATGAGCAGGTACTTATCCACAGTCGGGTGGGGTGGAGAAGGCTGATTCAGATAATGGGTGAGGGCTATCGTGCTGATGACTGCCCATGTGAGAGCGGGGATGTCGCTCATGAGCACCAGACTGGATTGAACCGCTTGCCCACAGACCAACATGAGCAGCCCGGCGGTGAAGGCCCCGAAGCGGCTCAGATTGTGCTGCCGCGCCAGCACGAATAGCAGCGGGGCGAGCGTTGCGCCCAGAACAAGATTGATTCCCTGACCGGCGGTGGCATGATCACCCAAGAAGGTGAAGCCCAGCGCCAAGAGAACCGGATAGCCCAACGGCCAGAAGAAGTTTCCCAGCGGCTGCCCTTGATGGAGAGCAGCACGCAGTTGGTGAGCGAAATCATAATAGGCGAAGGCATCCTGCCCGTATAAGCCATCAAAGCTTGTGGGCAGGATGTAACTGAGGCGCAGCAGCCACGCGACCACAAACAGCAGCAAGAGAAGCATGACATCGCTTCTATGAACCGTCCATTTTTCACCTGCGTGCATGATGTATTCTCAACGGCCAGCCGAGTAGGATTGTGCTGATCGCTTCGGTGATGACAATCGCGCTGGCAGCGCCTTGCCCGCCATATGCCGGAATTAGCAGGAGACTGAGCACGAATTGAATGAACAGCGCTATGATCGTCACCCGGTTGACCCAGCTTTCGCGACCAACTGCATACCAGTATAAGCCGATTCCGGAACGGAGCAGCGATGGCAGCAGTGACCACATGGACAGAGTGAGGATGGGAGCAGCATCCGTGAAGTCGCTGCCATAGGTTAGGGTGATGAGGGTCGAGG
>JAFLCH010000106.1:0-6212 GCA_017303775.1 Anaerolineae bacterium
GTGGTGAAGCAGGTACATTCCTCAATTTCAGTGTCACCCAACTACTTGTATTGGGCATCATCCTCCTCGCCGGCGGTGTGCTCCTACTAGCGGGCGTCGGCGCTGGCATCTCCCCCGTGACCATCTCAAACATCATCATCGGCCTTGGTGTCGTCGCCATCATCGTAGCGCTGGTGCTGCGCCTCGGCAATCTCGCCAGTGACCTGCTCTCGTTCGATTTGCAGCAGTTGCTATGGCTCGGCGTGGTTTTTGTCATCATCGGCTTTCTGGTGCGCAACTGGGTTTCGTCTGGCCTCAAAATTCATGTCCCTCGCCGTATCGCATGGACATTAATCGTGCTCGGAATCATCTGCGCTGTCGCTGGCCTTATCGCGGGCATGGAAGGCAGCCTGCTCACCTTCAACGGGTTGCATTTACTCGTCGTAGGCATTCTGTTCGCGGTCGTTGGTGTTCTCCTGCTCCTGCTCTATTCCGGTGAGCTGGATGAGCCGCAGCCTGTTCCCCCACCAATGGCACAGGCGCGCGCTGGAACAATTCCCGCGCCGCGCGCTTCAGTACCTTCGCCGCCGCCTGCCGCGCCGAAGATTGCAACTGGCGAACTCAAAGCGGCTGCCCCACCTGTTCCTGCTCCCGAAGTCCGTTCCGCCGTTCCCTCCATGGCCAAAAAGGACGATCTAACCATCATCGAAGGCATCGGTCCCAAGAGTGCCGAAGCCCTCTACAAAGCGCGCATCTTCACCTTCAGCCAGCTCGCCGAACTTTCGCCGGACGATATTGAACGCATCGTCAAGCATGAGGGGGGCGTTAACCTCGTCAACGACACCCGCACATGGCCCAAGCAAGCGCGTCTGCTGGCCGAAGGCAAACGTCAGGAATTTGAAGAATACATCCGTCATCTGGTCAACTCGCGTGACCCGGACGACAAAAAGAAATAATCACCTTGATTCTAGTTGCACGGGGCAGGCCGCCAATACCTGCTCCGCTGTAATAACCCGCGCCGCAGCCGCGTCCACTGATCAGCCATCTCATCACTGAAGGATTCAATCATGCTCATAAACGCCGACGATGAAGCCCGTCGCCACCTCCTCACCACCGCCCGCGTAATCGCCGTCGTAGGGCACTCGGATCGTTCCTATCGCACCAGCTACCAGATCGCCCGCTATTTGCGCCAATCTGGCTACACGGTCTATCCGGTGAATCCCGAAATTGAAAGTGTCAACGGTCAGCCTAGCTATCCATCACTCGCCCAAGTCCCCGAACCCATCGACATCGTGAACGTCTTCCGCCGCTCTGAATTTCTCCCTGACATCATCGACGAAGCCATCGCTGTCGGCGCGAAAGCAGTCTGGGCACAGTTAGGCGTGTTGAGCGACGAAGCCGCCAACAAAGCGCACGCTGCCAACCTGCCGCTGGTCATGGATCAGTGCATCAAGGTCGAACGCAATCGCCTCCTGCGCTAATCCATTCGCGCCTTAGCCCTCGGCAGCCCCACCAGCAGCGCCACCGGCCCCAACATCAAGAACCACATCGCGCTCCCCAATCCCAACTGCTCAGCGAGTACACCGATCAACAGTGGCAGCAGACCGCCCACCAACTCGCTCACATTTCCCAGCGCCATCACAGTGCCGCTCTGCCCCGGCATACTGGAATAAAACTGCCCCTGCAAAATTGAGTACCAACCAGCATTAAAAAACCCGACCAACCCGATCAGCACCAGCTTCAACTCGACCACCGGCGTCAGTAAGAAGGTCCCGAATACTACAATCTGAATCAACACACTGAAGCGCAGATAAGTCAGCCCACGCACCCGCTCCAACAAAGGAATCAGCAGCACATCCCCCAACAGCCCCACGCCGGTGAAAATCGCCACGGCAATTCCCGCCTCGCTCTCGCTTGTCCGCACCACATCCACGAAGTACAGCGCCAGATACCCTAACAAAATATCGAGCATCAGATTCGCGAATTGCAGCAGCGCCATCCATCGCAGCACTGCCCCCCGTCGCAAAGCGCGAGCAGCCTCTCGCAACCCCTCCACCAACCCAAATGAGTCTTCATCCTCGTCGTCACCCGCGCTGCCTGCTGCAAACGAAAACCGCCGTGCGATCAGCGCCAACCCCAGCGTCACCACACCCAGTATTCCAAACAGCTCGCGCCAACCACCGCCCAAGGCCACCGCCAGCCCCAAAAACAGCGGGCCGGTCACCTGCCCCAACGATCCTGCCAATGCCCAGCGTGCCATATTCTGTTCGTGGCGTTCCGGCTCAAGATCCATCAACACCGCTTGTGATAGGCTCACAAAGGCTCCCGTCGCCGGATACACAATGATGAACGCCACCAGCAGCACAACAAAACTGGGGCTTAATCCGCTGAGTATCAAACCCGCGCCCAGCACCACGCCGCCGCCAATCACCAACTGTCGCCGCCTCGATGTATCGCCCAGAATACCGAAAATCGGCTCAATCAGGTTCGCAATCACCGATGGAATCGCGTTCAACAGCCCGATCTGCACATACGTCAGATGCAAATCATCCCGCATCAAAGGCCATGCCGCCTCTCGCATCCCGAATACCACCTCATCCAACATTTCAATCGCCAGCAGCAAAAACACGAACGACGAAAAACGCTTCAGAAAAAACCGTCGGCCTAACATATGAAATATTCCTTTGTCCGTAAAATTGAAGATCTGAAGGGGAATACAAAAAGGCGAACCCGTCGCTGCGAGATTCGCCTGTAGAACCGAAATATGGATGATGCCGTTACAGCATCAGATTGAACACAGGAGGACTAATTGGGAGGCATCTACCTTACCTTCGCTTTTCCCGTCTTAACTTTCCAGCAGCTTGTAAGCGTTTGCCGCGTAATCTTTAGCGGTCCCGCTCACAGGTAACATATCCACTGCTTCCGCGATTGCCTGCATGCGCGCGACAGTAATTTGTTCTTTTAGTTTGAGTACATCCCGGTCAGTCGGGTCAAGCGGAATCGCCTCGTTCAACAGCAGTTCCGCAATATCCAGATGCTTGGGGCTTTGCGTCAGCAGTCGCACAATATCGACGATATTGCTCACAATATTCTCGCGGTTATTAGCTTCATATGCCAGATGCAGCGCCTGCCGGTATCGCAGCAGCGCCTGCCCTAGCTGATTCGCCTTAACCGAAGCATATCCCAGATTGCTCAGTTCCAGCGCCTCAACTTCCTTATCTTTCACCTCCCGCGCGATATACAACGCCGAGGTGTGGAAGTTAATCGCCTCGATCCACCGGTCAAGGTCGCCATACGCCGTGCCTAAACCGCCCAGAACGCGCCCTTCATAATCACGCTTACTCTGCGCCTTAAACAACTTCAGCGCCTGTTCCCACGTCTCGGCTGCCACATCCGGTTCACCGCTGTCGAGTTGAGCATACCCCAGCTTGTACAGCACCAGCGCCTCATTCTGCTCATCACCCTCGTTTCGGGCGATCTCCAGCGCCTGACCATATGCCCGCACCGCCTCATCACTCTCGCCGAGCTGCTGCCGTGCATCCCCCAGCGTGACCAGCAGATGCATCTTGGTATCCGCGTCGCTCAAGCTGTCAGCCAACGTCAGGCCGCGTGTCGCGTGCAGCACCGCCGCGCCAGAGTTTTCCGTCTTCACCATCAACGCCGATAGCGTATCCAGTGTTTCCAGTATCGCCTCGCGATCATTCAACGTTTCATAAGCAGCCAGCGCTTCGCTGTACGAACTGATCGCCTCATTATCCATCCCTCGTGAAGCTTCCAGTTCGCCAATCTGCGCCAGCACCTCAACCTGCCGATTCAAATCACTTTGCTGCTTGGCTACCCGCAGCGCGTTCTGTAACCGCACCAGCGGGTCAGAGGGTGCGTCTTCCTCCACTGTCACCGATTCGCTTGGGCCGCTGTCATCATCTTCGTCCAGATCAAGCAGCGATTGCGGCGTTGATTGACTCTTCTCGACTGCTGCCCATAACGATCCGACTGCCGCCGATGCCGCCGGACGAACAGGGAATTCATCCAGATCATCGTCGTCCGCGTCTTCATCCTCATCATCAATCAATTCATCGTCAAAGGGTTCATCGTCGAATTCATCAAACGGCTCATCGTCGTCTTCAAGGCTGTCGTCAACACCCGCATCTGCGTCTGTTTCACCTTCAATATCCATATCTTCAGGAGCCGGAATCGCTGCCGGATTCGCCGGAAACGGTCGGGTGAAACTTGAAGCCAATTCACGCAGCTTCAACAAATCGGCCACATAACCGCGTTCATTCACAAAATCGCCCGCCTGCATCAGGTTGACGACCAGTTGATTCACCGCGTCACGTTCCCCCTGCTCGGCGCTCCACCGTGCCACTGCCATCAGCAGTTCCATGCTCGCCGCCAGCTTATCATGCGCCGCCGGACTGTTCACGCTGTACTTCTTCGCGTAATCCAGTACGGCATCCCGCACCTTCGCCTGTAACATATCCAGTCGCCCTTGCGACCGTAACCACGTCGAAGCAAACGTCGCCGTAATCTCGTGCAGCTTATAATACGGCGCTTCATAACGCTGGAATCGCTCCACCAGATGGTTTTGCGCCAGCGTGTTCATCACCTGATCCGTCGTCTCCTGCGGCGCCCCTGCCATCATGCTCACCAGTTCGCCAGTTGCGCCCACCCCGAACGTCGCCCCCAGCAGCAAAATAACGCCCTGAAAAGCGTTGCTCAACTTGCGGAAGCCAACCGTCAACGCCAGCAGTTGCGGTGTAGCACCAGCGCTCGTGGGGATCTTCTCAAACTCGGCCAGATAATCCGCCGGTGAAATTTTCGCCGCTCGCATCGTCCCCGCAGCCACAGCCAGCGCGAATGGCGTGTAATCCAGAATACTCGCCAATTCATCCAGATCTTCATCAATACCGCTGCTGTTCTCCAACCCGCCGCTTTGCTTCAACAAGTTAATCGCCGCAGTATCATCCAGCACGCCGAGTTCAATCGCCGCCCACGGCACGTCCAGCTTTTCCTTCGAGACAATCACAACTGGTAGATTTTCCGCGCACTTCGACACAAAATCCAACGTTGCCTTCAAGTCATGTTTACCATCAAGCACAATCAACGGCTTGTGGCTGGCAAAGGTGCTGGCCACCGCCCCCACCATACCCATCGGATTGCTGCTAGCCGCAATCTCCAACACATGATAAGCACGCCCTGTCCGTACGATCAATTCATCCAGTGGACTGTTATCCACGTTAAACCATAATGCGCCACCCGGCAGTTCGGTGTATGCGCTCGCTAACGTCGCCGCCAGCGCGGTTTTGCCCATCCCCGCTGCGCCATATACCAGCACCGGTTTGTTCGCCTTCAGCGAAGCATAAACCTGAGCCAGTGTACTGTCTCGTCCGACTAACTTGTTTGGGAGCATCACAGGGAGAGATTGGGCCTTATGGGCCGCTGCTTCGTGGGATGTGAATTCGGCCATCGCTTGCCACTACCTTAATTAGTTGATAGCACCGCTTAGGAAATTTAATGAAAGTATAGCATGATAGTGTCTATTGCAAAACTTGCTAACCTACAACTTCAGCTATAATGCCTTCAGCATATCTTGTCATGAGAATAGAGATGTCCGCTAGAGTAATCCGCCCCATCACACTCCTCATCCTACTTGCATGCGGAACCTGCTATTCGTCCCCTGCCAGCGATCACCCCTGTGCCACCTACGATCAAGCTTTCATGGGGCGCGTCGGAACACATTTTTGCTTCGATCAAGCCGAAGTTATCCTCTACGGAGCGACCATCTACCCCTATTGGCAGCATAATGGCACAACCTACCGCTCTCAAGCATGGCTCCAGCCCGACTTTCCAACCTACATCGACTCGATTCTCGATATGGCGCAAGAAGCCAATCTCAACACCCTCCGTGTCACCGATTACCTCAATATTGACCGCAGTTGGGACAATCCCAAAATCTGGAAGAACATGGATTACCTCATCCAGCAAGCCGAACAGCGCGGCATATGGATCATCCTCGATCTGTCAGCCTATCGAAAGTGGCTCGAGAATCGCGGCTTACAATTCTGGTATAACCCTTCAGATTGGCTTTTATTCATCGCTTGGATCACAGAACGTTATCAAGACTCTCCTGCCATCGCTCATTATTCCATTGCGGGCGAAATCATCGCCCCCGATCACGGTACCGTAACGAGTGAACAATATGTGCGTTTCTTCAAAAGAATTCTTGAAGCCCT
>JAFLCH010000106.1:6312-12746 GCA_017303775.1 Anaerolineae bacterium
CTAGTGATGATGGTCACAGCATGCTCTTCAGCACCTGCCACATCACCATCGGAGGTCAGCTCGACCCCCACCTCAATTGTCCGTGAAAATCTGGCACAAACCCGCTCAGAACCCGTCAATGTCATAACCAATCGCTATAACCACCAACGAACTGGTGCGAATCTCAAAGAAACGATTCTAAACACCACCAATGTCAACGTCGACGAATTCGGCCTCTTATTCACCCGTGAAGTAGTAGGGGATATTTACGCCCAACCCCTTTACGTCCAGAATGTGGAAATTCCCGAAAAAGGAACGCGCAGCGTCGTTTATGTCGCCACAATGCACAATCGGGTTTACGCCTTCGATGCCGACGACCCCGCCGAATCAGCCCCTCTCTGGGAAGTCGATCTCGGCGTCCCCTTCACCCAGAATGTTCTAGCCGATATTTACGGTGGTGAAGTCGGTGTCCTCAGTACACCGGTCATCGACCTCGAAACCCAAACGATCTACCTCGTCTCACGCACATGGGAAGAAAAGGCCGTCTACAAACTAAACGCGCTGGACATTCGCACCGGTGAAGCGCGCCCCGGCAGCCCTACCGTCATCGAACTATCCGTCCCCGGCACCGGCTTGAATAATGTTGATGGCGTTGTAAGTCTGGACAGCTACAACCAGTTGCAGCGTCCCGGTTTGCTCTTGTTGAACGGTTTCGTCTATGTAGCTTTCGGCTCCAATAACGACTTCGGCCAGTGGTTTGGCTGGCTCGCTGCCTATAACGCCGAAACCCTTAAACTCGATGCTGCCTTCAATGTCGCCCCCAACGGTTACTTCGGCGGCATCTGGATGGCCGGTGCAGCCATAGCCACCGACGACGAGTTCCTCTATCTCGCCACAGCCAATGGCGTCAACACCGTGGCCGGGGGCGGGCAGGACTACGCGCTGAGTATTCTCAAAATGAAACACACTCCCGGCACATTTGAAGTAGCCGACTATTACACCCCCACCAACTACGAAGAACTGAACAATGGTGACAGTGGACTCGGATCAACCGGTGTCGTCCTCATTCCAGCCACCAACACAATGATCGCCGGCTCCAAAGACAGTAATCTCTACGTCGTAGACCGCACCAATCTGGGCAAGTTCGACGCCGAAACCGACACCAGTGTCCAGATATTCTCCGCTGGGCAGGGGCGCATGTACGTCACACCCGTCTATTGGGACAGCGGCCCCGGCAGTCAGGCCACCGCCTATCTCTGGAATGAAAACGACAAAATTCGCGCTTATCACTATGACGCGGCCACCCAAACCTTCAGCGATCAGCCAACCTCCGTCAGCGGTCTCGGCGCAGTCGGGATGCCAGTCGGTTCCCTCACCCTTTCCGCCAATGGTGTGCAGGAAGGCACGGGCATTCTCTGGGCCACCCTCGCCCCCCGCGCCGACAAAAACGCTGACCGTTCAGGTGCGCTCGTAGCGCTTGATGCCACCAATCTCACGCGGGTGCTCTGGCACAGCGACATGGACAAAGAGCGTGACGCGCTCGGCATGGTATCCAAGTTCGGCTTTGTGACCGTGGTCAACGGCAAAGTCTACGTCCCGACCTTCTCCAACCGTTTGAATGTATACGGCCTGCTTCCCCCTGCCAGTTAATCCACAACAAAAAAGCGGGTAGACCTCAAATCTACCCGCTTTTTCATCGACCCTTGCTCACCCCATCAACCTATCCGGATGGGCATGCATCGTTATTCACCAACCGCTCGAAACCGTCCTGCCGCTTTGTCGGCTCAGGCAAGCTGGAACGCCGGAACAATTTACGCCCATCATTTCGCTCTTGCACCACCAATACATATTCCGCGAGGAACAGCGAGTCATAAATATCCAACGATTTCGCCACCTTATCGGTCGGAACATTCGGGTCAACGATAATCCAATCAGCCACCGCCGAAGGATTGCGCAGTGCCCGCCGCCACGTATCCCCCGACCCTTCATAAACAAAATTCCTGAACGGCACACCCGCTTCTGGCCCCAACGCAAACGCCGCTGCGTTCGCGAATGTATCCACCAGAATCTTCCCCCCATCATAATATTCTGCCATATACGCGATGAATTCTTGCCGTGGATAGCACGACATCCCCACTTGCCCATCGCGCAGCGCAACCGGCCCATTCGCCATCGTCACCACCGCCTGCCCGACGATCAAAGCCGCCGCCGGTACAATCAGCGCCGCCCGGTATCGCAGAGTCCGCGCGTCAACAGCAGGCCGAACCCGGCCTATCCAACGCCCGAAATAAAAGACGAAAAGGCCGACGAACACGGCGAACGGCGGAATAGCCACCAACCCGTAGCGGTTGTTGAAATACTTCCACTGCGCGTCATCCGGTACAAGTTCCGGTGAGAAAAATACAATCTGCCCGCTGTACGCCGAGAAAATATAAAACGCGAACGGAACGAGGAAGATCAGTACCGCAATAGCCTCCGACAATTTACGCCGGTTCCACAGGTACATACCAAGACCTACCGCGCCCAAAATGAACAACCCGTGCCCGAACGTCACCGAACACAACACGGTGAAGAAGCGGATCGCCTGAACCACATTGTGATATGTGTAAAGCGTTCCATTATCAATAAAGGCCTGCTGCTGTGCCTGAGCCGAAAATTCGCTTCGTTGGAAGTACAACGGATCTCCCAGAATCAGCGCGCACCACAAGAACCACAGCGCAATCCCCAAACAACCCAGCAGCGCGAAAATGATCACATTCGCTTCGATACGCGCCAATTTACGCTGCTTGATAAACGTAATCACCGGAATCAGAGCCATAAACCCGGCAGCCAAAGCCCATCCGTCATACCGTGAAAGCGTCGCCAAAAAGGTTGCAATTGCCAGATACAGCAGTTGCTGCGGCTTCTGATCTTGTATCCACGATAGGAAGTAATAGGTCGATGAAGTGATTGTGGCCGCTGCCAGAACCTCCGTCAGCGGAGTCGCCTGAAGATACAGCACATTAGGGTTCAACACGAACGTCAGCGCACCGATGAACCCGGCAATGCTGTTATGCGTCAACCGCCGAACCGACAAAAAGACATACAACGCCGTCAGCACATACATCGGCATCGATACCGCTGCGCCCGCCAATCCCGTCCGCCAGAACGGCTCAATCGCCACAAACGGGATCATCAGCACATGCGGCAGCGGCAGCCACACCCCGCCTAACTGCGCCAGCCCCGGCGAAGAGTTATCAAACACAAATCGGGAGATAGCCAGATGCGAGAACGCATCGTTATAAATCAGCAGTTGCTTTTGTTCGAAGAAATACCACGTCGCCAGCACACTCGCCACGCACGCCACCGCCACAGTTGCCGTCAACCAACCGTCTTCCGGCAGCCGCAGCCGCTGTAGCCGCTTCGGTGCGCGCAGTTCTGGCACAGGCGCTTGCTCGTCAGCTTCTAGTATCCATTCCTTGCTGCCATTCGTACTCCCGTTAACAGCGTAATCACGCACTGCCACAGCGTCGTCAGGCTGACCATTATCGGCGTAATGCCCGTTTCCGTTCCCGCTGTAATGCCCATTCCCCGCGCGGCTCACGGTCGCTTGCTCGGCTGTGACCACAGCCACCTGCTCTACCGCCGGTTCAATCGACTCAATCTGCCAGACTCCCTTCAGCGGTGCTGATTCTTCCACAGCAGCCGTTGAGCTCGCTTCTTGTTTCACAGGAATGGGCGGTGGCTGTAAATGCAGTCCATGCTTGGTCTTTTCCCAATAATGGGGCTTCGTAATCAGTTGGTGCAGCGCCTTAAACGCCGCGTAACTCGCCGCTGCCCAGTAAATCGGCATCAGCAGCGTCCACTTGATCAACCCGTATTCCTCGCGCTTCAAGCACCCGATGAAATGAATGTAGATATACGTCAGGTTGCCGAAGATCAAGCACACAACTGCCATATACAGAATCATGCCCGGAAACAGCGAGTTATACAGATCATCCAACCGTGGCCGGAACACAAAATACAGCACCAGCATAACCCACATCAACGGGTTGATGAGCAAAACCGCCGTCCGCCCGCCGATGATCAATTGCAGCGACAGCAAATCGCGCCAGCTTGATCGGTGTCTGAACCGTTCCGGATTACGCATGTGGATTAAGTAGGTCTGCATATACCCCTTGATCCAGCGGGAACGCTGCCGTATCCAATTTCTGACGTTCGGGTTGGCCTCCTCCAGCGTAGTCGAATCCAGCACCACCGTATACATCCGGTTGCTCGCCAACCGCAGACCCAGATCGCAGTCTTCCGTCACATTAAACGCGTCCCACGCCCCGATATCCCGCAGCACCTTGATCGGGAAGTGGTTAGAAGTCCCCCCCAGTGGCAGTGAAAATCGCGCCCACTGCAATCCCGGCAGCGTCGCGTCAAACCACGTCGAATACTCAACCGTGAACCACCGCGTCCACACATTCTGCGTCGCGTTATAAAAGTTCAACTTAGCCTGCACACACCCCAGCTCGGAAGTATGGCTGGCGAAGGTCATCACCGCTTTCTTCAATTGCAGCCGGTCAGGCAGATCCTCCGCGTCATAAATCACCACATAATCGCCCGTCGTCTCTAATAACCCGTAATTGCAGGCGCGTGGCTTGGTGCGCGGTTGTCCGTCCGGCACAGTCACAATCTGGAAGTGTGCCGGCAGTTCTGCCGCCCGAATTGCCTCCCGTGTCTCCTCATCATCCATCTCCGTCAGGAACAGAATTTGCAGCTTATCCTCTGGGTAATCCAGTTGCTGCATCGCGCTGGCGAACTGTGCCACCACCTCGGTCTCACGGTACAGCGGGCAAAGAATCGTATACCGCGGCCAATCAACCTCCCCTAACCCCTCCACCACCTCATCCGGTATCTGAATCTCTTCGGATTTATCCAGCGTCCGTGCCGAAAGCCACAGTGTCACCAGAAAATTGCCAACATAAAACAGCGTGATCAGCGCCAACAGCACCACCGCTGTCAGCAGCAAATCATAATACATCGCCACCGACACCCCGACGGCGATCAGTACCAGTAAAAATGACTGCCGGAACGTGATCGTTTTTACAGCCGACTTTGTAGAGATGAACGGCGCGAAAATTCGCACCTCGCGCCCCTCAAACTCATGCGCCTGTAGCGACTCTTCAGCATAAGAGTCGGCCTCTTGCTGGACATGCGGTTTACGTTGCCGTCGCACCTGTGCCTCTTGCAGCAAACAGGCGCGGTAATACTCAATTTGTTCTTCAATAGCTTCGTCAGAAACGTCATGGAATGAAACCGGAGCGATGGTTGGGAGAGTGGTTTGGTGTGCAGTGCTTGCGGCAGTTGTTGGGGCAGGAGCGGCAGCAAGGTCTTTACTAAAGAGGTTAATGTCGAGCTTCATAACGGATAACGACCCTCTCGCAAGAGATCACGATGGAATTCAGCAGGAATTCTGGCCTTAATGCACTGCAATTAACTCAATCGAAATAATCGTTAACCAAACTCATTACGAATATCGATTGCCCCCCTCTCTCAATATTCATTGGGATTTGTGAAATAAGTATAGAAGAAGTGTAAAAATGATTCATCTAAATATACGTTCTTCACATTATGGGCTGCATCCTTACAAAGCACTAAAATTAACGGCGGTATAATCAGAGCGATTAACCATACCCCGCCCGCACACAGGCAGTATTACCCGTGCCCACCTGCTGCACAGTACTTACAAACCTGTCAATTAGTTTGAATTGGGTTATAGAAGCGTTATAAAATCGTTTACCGTCGCCGCTGCTGACGGGGTTCTTCGTCTTCTTGGAATTCCAGCAGCTCATCCAGACTCATCTTGCCCAACCGGTTCTCAGCCAGTGACGCCCGCAGCTCATTGCTGATTTCACCATCTTCGGTGATGTGTCGGCGGATCACCCGCGTGCTCGATTCCTGCCACTCGAAAGCATGACTCGCCAGCACCATTCCATCAGCGCTGATCCGCAGTTGCCATTTGTCGTACATCACCTGCGCGTCATGAATCGGCAGCCGCGCCTTAGGCGTAACAAGGTTACGCCCTCGCTCCAAATGGTGAATATCCTCATGCACGAACAATAACTGCCCATCGCTGTCGATGATCTCAAACTTGATTTTGCCCACCGCGCGCGTCGGCAGCCGCAGTTGCACAAACGGCTGAATATAATCCGCGTCGTCCGAAACCGGCTGCGTCCGGCAAACTTCCGGGTCATTATCGCCCCGGAAAACCATCACACCCACATCCACCGGCAGCACCCGCACCTCATCCGGGTTCAACCCCGCCTGTTCCACCGCCCGCAGTGCATGCGCGTATACCTTCTCCGCGCCGGTCTGGCGTGGCGCTTCCTCCGGCTCATAGTACGCTTCTTCATCCTCGCGAGGTTGTTGGTTGAACAAGTTCGGGAAGTGAACCGTACCCTCGTTCTGCTGCCACTGCCGGTACAGCA
>JAFLCH010000107.1 GCA_017303775.1 Anaerolineae bacterium
GCGGCGGCGGAAGAACCTCACCCCCACGCTCGTTATAGTCACTCGCAGGCTACGCTCACGTGCATTCGCTTCGCTCACAGCGCACAAGGCGCTGCACGCCAAGGCGAGGGGCAAAGACGGGATGCCTGACTTGGTGGCCGTTTCTGCCGATTGGTGAGGGGGAAATGGCGTGGTTGGCGGCATTGGCGGCAGT
Organism: Anaerolineae bacterium; assembly: GCA_017303775.1. Taxonomy (GTDB): domain Bacteria; phylum Chloroflexota; class Anaerolineae; order Aggregatilineales; family Phototrophicaceae; genus CFX2. The sequence goes on from JAFLCH010000107.1 coordinate 194, forward strand.
GACAGTGGCATCCTAGTGCCAATTCTTTTTGCAGCAGCAGCGGCAGCGGCGTGGTGGTCAAAGAAGGCGGGAACGCGGCGGGATTGCCGCTGAGGGGTGCGTTTGTCGTCGTCGTCGTCGGGAGCGCCGACAATAAAGGCGGCGGGAACAGGCGAGACTGGCGCAGACATGCTCGGAACTTCGTCCAGAACCTCACCCCCACGCTCGTTACCACTCGCAGACTTCGTTCACGTGCATTCGCTTCGCTCACAGCGCACAAGGCGCTGCACGCCAAAGCGTTAGGGGAGGAAAAATACAGACGGCGTTGACAAGGCCGCCACGGACGCTCACCCAGAACCTCACCCCCACGCTCGTTCCACTCGCAGGCCTTGCTCACGTGCCCCACGGCAGCCGCACAAGGCGCTGCACGCCAAGGCGAGGGGCAAAGGCGGGGATACCCGACTTGGTGATAGATGCGGTTGTTAAGGTGCGCAGCGTCACGCTGATGGAACGGACGCTGATAACATCATAGCACAAATGAGCGGGTTTAGGGTTACCAAATGGTCACTATTTGGGGACGAGTTTTCTAACCATTTGAGGGAGAGGAATTGTTAAGACGGTTGGGGAATGGTTAGAAAATGGTTTGTGGGGGTGGGAAGGGGTGGTACACCCGGCTTGCCACGACCTGCGGCGCACGTATGCCAAGATCAGCAAGCAGTCTGGCATGTCATTTGAGGCGCTGCGGGACAACCTCGGTCATGCCAGCGTGGTGACAACCGAGCGCTATGTGGGACGGGACATTGATTGGTCGGAACGGGTGCCGAATTGGACGGTTCGGATTGAGTAGAGAGGTGTATGGAAACCGCTTACAAAGTGCGTGTGAAACTGTGTCGTGTCCGAGAACATCGTCCCGCAGGCTCTTGAACGCCCCACAACCCACCTTTTTGCGTCTTTCCACCGCACTGACGTACTTCCGCCCCAATCCCCACCCTACCCGCGAAAATCCACCGAAACCTTACAATGCCAACCGCTTTGTCATTGTTGCACCTCTCGCCTTCTAGTCGCGCTTCACGCACAAGCAACTTGAGTTGAGGCCGAAAATGAAAGAGCCTGCGGTGTGGTGTGCAAGCTCTTTCAAATAAGCAATGTTTAGGATGCTTCTAGTAGGATTAGCGTCAGGAAACCAAGTTCATTCGGATTATAATGACAATATTGATAGATATAGACTCAGGTCAGATAAACTATGAAAAGACTCCTTACCCTACAAGTGCTAGTTATTTTACTCTCAATAACACAGGTCTCTGCATTTGAATTAGCTGAAAAGCCGACTAACTCATCTCAGGTCAATTCCGAAAAAGCTATTCCGAGCAAACAGTTTTACAATGTGGGATTAGGGAAGGTAAATGAGAGCAGCTTGCCTGAAAAAGAGTATTTAATCGCTAGTGGCGAAATTGGGACATACGTTTACGACTCTGAAACGCTGGAATTGCTTCTGTCATCTAAGGTTGAAATCCCAGTAACATTTCATGGTTCATCAAACGACGGAATACATAGTATAGCTTGGTCGCCAAACGAATTAACTCTTGCTCTAGGCGCAGGTAACGGAAAACTATATTTTTGGAACGCGCAGCAACATGAGCCTATCCGTATGATTAAATTTGATGAAGGAAACAAACTGGTAACTGGCCTAGCTTGGTCGCCCGACAGCACTGAAATTGCCGCACAAATCATGTTTGATGTAATCAAAGTCTGGAACACTGAAACGGGCGAGTCAATACAATCGTTTGACAGCAAAATCTATACCACAGCTAACTTGGAATTTTCCCCTGATGGAAAATTAATAGCATCTGTCAGCGATCTTAACACCTCAGTGGTGGTGTGGAGTATTGAAACGGGAAAACCAGTGTACACCTTCAAAGACTCTGCGGGAGATATACATCAATGGAGTGTGGCATTTAGTCCAGATGGTTCTATGCTAGCTACTGGGTCAGGTAAAGGTGAAATAAGCATCCGCAATTTAAGTACAGGTGAAATAAGCAGGGTTTTAACAGGTCTAACTAGGGATGTAAGTGATATTGATTGGTCGCGTGACGGCACTACTATAGTGGCCTCATCCACCGATTTAGTGGGATTTAGCAGTATTGATAGTGCAACCCCCGCTGTAGATGAGGGTTTAATTGGTATATGGGATGCCAAATCCGGTCACATACAACATTCCTTTAATACCCAATCTCACGTCGCATTAAGCTACGATGGAACAATAATTGCTTCAACAAATGATTCAAACCAAATTCGTCTCCAAGACACGAGTTCGGGTAAGATTATTAATACCCTCACTTCCCCTAAGAACATTTTTGACCTGAAATGGTCATTTGATGGGTCTATGCTTGCATCCACCAATACAGTAGTTACCGTATGGAATTGAGCGAAGACTGCCTGCAAATAGATGGCATATTTGAGATAGTTCCCAAATATGCCATTATCAGCACAGGCTTAATTGTTACATCTACGGTTGGTGTTGACCCCAGCTAAGTGGGGTAAAGGTGAAAGATACTCATAAGGTTGTGCCCTACTTTTTACCTCAAAGTGCAAGTGCGACAGTTCCAGATTGGGTTGTATACATACGTTGTTATGCTCTCCTGAACCCTTCTCATTAATTGCAGCAAGTACACCGATTTGCTCACCAGAAGATACCGTTTGACCAACAGTTACATTTGGACAAACGTGCGAGTAAATGATCTGTATTCTAACTTCTGATGATGGGATGATAGCGATTTGATTATCCGCTACATATCCAACGAACCCCTTATATACAGAATAAATGGGTGTACCTGCATAGAAATTGAAATCGGTCTGACATGGCCCATCGGGGTCAATATCCAATGCCTGATGAGATGGGGTAAACATCCCTTTGACACCAATCGTCGCCGGATTTATTCCAGCACCAAATACTGGACTTGGATTTGACAGATTGGCTAAAATTTCCTGCCCCAAATTCGTAACAGGTGTGATCGTCGGCTCTCCTGATGGCGTATTTGTCGCCGCCGGAGTTGGCGTAGCCGTTGATGTTGGTTGCGGTGTATTAGTCGCAAATGGAGGCAATGTCGGTGTATTGCTAGGTTGCGGTGTATTAGTCGCAAACGGCGAAAATTGAGGTGTAGATGTGATACACCCCGCTGCAATTAATTCCCGCAGTGAAGGTGTGCGACCCAACCTGTTTTGAAGTTCAACCCCGCAATTCTGTGAAGAATTAGTTTGGAAACCACCTGCTCCGGCGCTTGCAAAAATGCCGAAACCTCCACCGACTCTTCCCCTGAATATGGATAGAATTGACAGAAGAATAGCTGAACTGATGGAAGATACGCAACCATCATACATATCAGGTGTCTCATAAATCATGCCTGACGGGTCTACCATATTGACTGGATTTCCAGCAACATATCCGTAGCCATTGAGGGACATTGGCTCACACGTTTTACCCTCAAACGGGTCAAGGCTAGCAAACACCCCCATCCCCGCGTTATATCGTCTTGCCCTCAAATCAAGCAGCCCGCTTCCATCCACCAACTCACCAGTAAAGCCAAAACCTGTTTGGCCTGTGCCTGTCGCACCGAATGGATTGCCATATGGGTCGTAGTTCCTGCTTTCCAGCACACCGACTGAGTTATCCACCACTTCGCGCACCGAACCCAACCCATCCTGCACCATCCACTCCCAATTACCGCCCGTATCCTTATGAGCATGGATACCTTTAGGACTGTGGACGTAGCGCATGGTGTTCGCGCCAGCGGTTTCGCTGAGGACAACCGCCAAACCCGGCTGGATGTCCAACAGGTATTTCGTGACGGTGCTGCTCACGATTTGCTGCACCCGACGACCTTCACCGTCGTACTGATAGTCAACGCCACCCATTGAGAGCAAGCGATTAGCTCTATCCCATGTGTAGCTGTTCACGCCATCGCTGGTCAGGTTGCCGTTGTTGTCGTATGTCAGCGTGTTTGTGCCATCACTGACAAGTTGGTTGGCAGCGTTGTACACGTAGTTGGTGACGGTGGGGGATGCGCCGTTGAGGGCGATGGACTGCGCAGTGCGGCTGCCGGCGCGGTCGAAGTTGTAACGGTAATGCCGTAGGAGGTCGGCGTCCGCTGCCGCGCGGTGGATGCCGGGGGCGTAACGGGCTTCCTTCAGGCGAGCGAGTTGGTCATCGGTGTAGCCGACGGTGTGCAGTGTCCATGTGCGGTCTTCGATGAGAAGCTGCTTGAAGCGCAGTTTGTGGCCGCTGGACTGCGGGCTGCGTTCGGCGCGGCTGCGGATTTCGAGCAGGTGCGGGCCGTCGCTTTGCAGGGGGCGGCTGTCGGTCTCAAGGGTGAGGGCGATGTCACGCTGGCCGGGGGAGGGGGCGTAACCGTCGAAGGACTGCCACAGGGTTTGGTCGATGTAGACATCATAGCGGCTGTGGTCGGGGCCAGTGCCCATGCTGAGAAGGGCTTGGCTGCCGAGGAACATCAGCTTGAGCGAGGCGGTGAGGTCGGTGGTCTGGTTGAATCCGCCGACCTCTGTCCACGCGCCGCTTAAGGCCAGACCAGCATCATTGTAGGCGATGGTGGTATCGGTTGTGGTGGTGGGATGCGCCAACAGCATCCACATTGGGGTGGAGGTGGGGAGGGGGACGCCCCTTGAAGCGGACGGGGGCGACTGCTATAATGCCAGTTCCTTAGATTACAGATTGCATAGTGCGCCTGAAGGCGCATTTTGTTCGGAAGGATGAATCCACAATGAACGAGTTATTGGTGGCGCTTCAGGCCGAAGATCGTGGTCACCCGGAAGTGGCTTCCGGCGATACCGTCAAGGTGCATGTTCGCATCGTTGAAGGCGACCGTGAACGTATCCAGATCTTCCAAGGGGTGGTTATTCGAGTGCGCGGGGGCGGGAACAACGCCAACTTCACCGTGCGCCGTATCGCCAGCCACGGGGTAGGGGTGGAACGTACCTTCCTGCTCCAAAGCCCGCGCATCGAAAAGATTGAGATTGTGCGCCGTTCGAAGGTTCGCCGCGCGCAACTGTACTACCTGCGCGATCTGCGTGGTAAGGCTGCCCGCCTGAAGGAAAAACGAGGCTAGTCTTCGTGAAGCCCCTCATCGGGATTACCAGCGCTACGTTTACATCCCCCAGCACGGAATGGGAATATAACCGCGCCTATGTGCCGATCATACAGGCCGTCGAAGAAGCCGGCGGCCTGCCTGTTATCGTTCCGGTGAGCGTTGACGCGGAAACGCTGCGGGGGATTTATGAACGGCTGGACGGTTTGCTGCTCCCCGGCGGCGGTGATATGCGCCCGCACATTTATGGCGCTGAGACACACCCTTTAACTGACAATTTTGATGATCCACGCGACGCGGCGGAATTGAAGCTGACGCGGTGGGCGGTGGATGATGATCTGCCGGTGTTCGGCATCTGCCGAGGGCATCAGGTGGTGAATGTGGCACTGGGCGGCACGTTGATTCAGGATGTGCCGAGCGAAGTGGGGACGGATACGGCGCATAATGTGACGGTGCCGCGTAACGCGCTGGCGCATGCGGTGCAGGTTGACCCCGGCAGCCGGTTGGCGAGCATTTTGGGGGCGACGAGCGTGAAGGTGAACAGCTTGCATCACCAATCGGTGGCACAGGCCGCACCGGGGGCGTGTGTGACGGCGTATGCACCGGACGGGGTGGTGGAAGCGCTGGAAGTTCCGGATAAGCGGTTCGTGTTGAGCGTGCAGTGGCACCCCGAAGATTTGTACCAAGATGACCCTGCCATGAAGCGCCTGTTCAAGGCATTTGTCGAGGCAGCCGGTGGGCGGGTTCAACGCTAAAATTGGCGTGCTGGACTCCGGCATCGGCGGACTTTCGGTGCTGCGAGAAATTCAGCGCCTGTTACCTGAGCATCCAACGGTTTTTGTGGCCGACCAGCAGCATCTCCCTTATGGGCCACGCAGTACCCCTGAAATTCAACAATTTAGCGAAGGCATCACGCGGTTCCTGATTGAACAGGGCGCGGCGGTGGTGGTGGTGGCGTGCAATACGGCGAGCGCGGCCAGCCTATTCTATTTGCGCGAGGTGTTCCCGACGCTGCCGATTGTGGGGATGGAACCGGCGTTGAAGCCGGCGCTGGCTGAGTCGCGGAGCGGGGTGGTGGGGGTGCTTTCGACGCAGGCGACGGCAGAGGGGGTATTGTACCGGCGGCTGCTGGAGCGATACGCGGAGGGTAAGCAGGTGATCACGCAGGTGGCTCCGGAGCTGGTGCGAATTGCCGAGGCACAGAGCCAGCATACGCCGGAGAGCAGAGCGATCATCAGGGGGTATGTCGAGCCGATTGTGGCGGCTGGGGCGGACGCGATTGTGCTGGCTTGCACGCACTTCCCATTCGTGGCGGACGCGATTCAGGATGTGGTGGGGGCGGGTGTGCGATTGATCGACCCCAGCGTGGCGGTGGCACGACAGACGGCACGGGTGTGGCCGGTGGATGTTGAGCCGGGGCGTGACACACCCGCTTATTACACTACGGGCGACACGAGCCTATTTCAGACGCGGTTGAAAGCGCTGACGGGCATCGGGGCGACGGCTGCGGGGCTGACATGGTCGGCGGATGAGCGGGTGTTAGGACTGCGCGGCTGAGGATGAGGGCGCGGTTTTTTCGTCTATGGCCATGACACGGCGGGAAGTATCCGCTGGTTTGAGGGGGAGGCGGATGTAGAAGGTGCTGCCGGGGAAGGTTTCCTGATTAAAGCCGGGACTTTCCGCCCAGATTTTACCCCCATGCCCCTCGATGACACCACGGGCGATGGTCAAGCCAAGACCGGGACCGGCCCCCATAAACTTGTAGGCTCCGGTTGAATGCAAGGTTGGGTCGTAACCCCGATAGAACTTTTGAAAGATGAGTTCGCGATTCTCGGCGCTGATGCCAACCCCGGTGTCGGTGATGATGATGAGCAGGGAGTCGGTGGCACCGTTTTCGATGGAGGAGTCGGTGCGTCCGGTGATGTCGATTTTGCCGCCGTCGGGGGTGAATTTGATGGCGTTGACGATGAGGTTGCGGAAGGCTTGTACGAGACGCTGCAAATCGGCTTCGAGGGGTGGAAGGGCGCGCATGCCGCGAACGGAGAGGCTGAGCTTGCGCTGGCGGATGGCTTCGGTGAGGGGTTCGATGGCCATGCGGACGACGCTTTCGGCAGTGGTGGGGGAGAAGCGCATATCCATGGCGTTGACATCTAATTGGCTGACGTCGAGCATGGCGGCGATGAGTTCTTCCATGCGTTCGGCGGCTTTGCTGAGGTTGTGCACCATGCTGGCGGTTTGCTGCTGGTCGAGCATCCCTTGATCGTTGAGCGCACCCATGATGTCGGTGTAGCCGCGCAGTTGGGCGAGGGGTGTGCGGAGTTCGTGGCTGGCGATGGTGACAAAATCGGTTTTAACGGCGTCGAGTTTGCCCATCTGGAGATTGGCGGATTCGAGGCCGTTGTTGAGTTTGGCCATGTCGGCATTGAGGCGTTTGAGGTCGGCCACAAGGCGGGCGTTGCGGAGGGCGACACCGGTCTGATTGGCGAGGGTGGCGAGGAGTTCGAGATCGTGCTCGAAGTAGGGGGTGTCGTTGAGCTTGGGACCGCTGGCGAGGATGCCGATGAGCTGATTTTCGACAATGATGGGGGCATAGGCGCTCATTTGCAAGTCGCGCAGGAAATCCCGTTCGGCTGGTAGGACACTTTTGTAGAGCGGGCTGTACTGGATGTCGAATTGGGTGATGGGCTGCTGCTGCGCGGCTAATTGGCGATAGATGAGACCGTCTTTGGTGAGACTGCCACGATGGGCGTGCTGCTGCGGGGCGACGACTTCAACGGCTTGAGGGGCGGTGTCGTAGACGAGCAGGATGGCTGAGCGGCGGACTTTTAAGGTGCTGTTGAGGGTGTCGCTGACGGCGATGACGAGGGAGTCGACATCTACCGCGTCTGAGATCTTCTGGCTGTAGGCACGGGTGACGACGGCGGCATCCGGCGCTGTGCTTTTGAACAGCGGATTGATGATGAGTTCGATGCCTTTGCGCAGGGGGATGTAGATGAGGGCGACGGCCAAGGCGATGAGCGCCAGCATGAGGTCGTGTTCGATGCCCTGCGGGATGGTGAGGCGGGTGGATACATAGAGGGCGATGAAGAAGGCTGCGGCGGTCAGAAAGAGCAGGACAACGAGACGGATGGCCAAGTTGAAGCTGCTGCGGATGTCGAAGACTTTGTGCCAGAGACTGGCATAGAGTGCGCCGGCACAACCGACTAGAAGGGTGATGCAACCGAGCAGGGTGAGGGTTTGGCTGCCGCTGATGAGGAGGAGGATGCCGAGGAATACGACGGCGGCGTTGACGACCCAGAATAAGGCGCGGTTGGCTGTTTCGGGCAGGGGGGCTGTGTAGAAAGCGCGGAGGGATGAGCCGATGAGGATTAGGGCGGCGAGCACCAGACCCACGAGTAGCAACCATGTTGAGATGGTGGGGGTGGTGAGGGACTGGACAATCCAATCCGGTTGGGCGATCGGCAAGGGGCGATTCATTAGCCCGACGGCGACGAAGGCCAGCAACCAGAGAGCGCTGAGGGCGAGCCACGGCCAATTCGGTTTACGGTTTGGGATGGTTTGCAGATCGGCGTAGATGACCTGCCCGTAGGCGAGGAGGGTGATGATGAGGGTGAGGCCGAGCAGGAAACCACGCCCGATTTCAGCGATGGGCGGGGCGGCAGGGTCGATGAAGAAGGTGACTCCGCTGATGAGCGCGGCCACGAGGGTGAGATAGAGCCAGTGGCTGCTGCCGCGAAGCTGGGTACGACGCAGATAAAGATAGAGCACACTGTAGAGATACAGGGCACTGGTGGTTAGGATGACCGCGCCAAGTAACGAATCCATTGCTGCTTGAGCCTTTGAGTAACCTGCTGGCAGATTACTTGAGAATGTAATAGGTACCCTTCTTCGACCCTACTTTAAGCAAAATACCTTGCTCCACCATATCAGCGAGGTCGAGACGGAGGGTTTCCGCTGAGACGCCTTGACAGAGCGAGCGATATTCACGGTTGGTGATGGAACCGTGATCGCGGATGTACTGGAGGGCGCGGGCTTGACGATGGTTGGTGTTGCGTGCCCATTCCGGCGCTTTTTGCTTTTCACGCTCGTTGTAGAGGGTGACGGCGAAGCTGTAGGGGCGGGCATCGAAGTAGGGCGGCTTGTGACCGGCCTGCTGCATGACTTCCATCATGCGGTCGATGCCGAGGCCGAGTTCTTCGATATAACCCCACTGGAAGAGGCCGTTTACGATACGCGGATTGCGGCTGAAGTGTTCATCGACGATGTTTTCGACGGTGATGAAGCCGGGTAAGCCGCCGGGCGAGATGACTTCGAGCCGGTCGGAGTACATGCGAATTTCGATCCGGCGTCCTTTGAGGCGATAGTCACGATGGCAGATGGCGTTGACGATGGCTTCGCGGACGGCGAATTGGGGGTATTCGTAGGTTTCTTCGCGCTCCAAGCCTTTGACGACGGCACTGACGGCCATTTCGCTCCAGATGAGATTCCAAGCGTTTTCGATGAGGCGGGGAAGCGGGCCGGTGAGTTCCTCACGGCGGGTGTATCCGGCGAGGCCGTTTTCGCCACGCGGGGTTTTGCCGACGAATTTGGCGAAGACCACGCTGGTCTGGGGCAGCCAATGCTGGGGATATTCACTGAAGAGTAAGATACCGCTGACGGTGGCTTTGCCATCTTGATCGGTTGCACCGATCTCCTTGAGGAGGTCGGCGACTTTGCCGTTGTAGGGGCGTTTGGTGCGTTCAGCACGTTTGGCAAGATATTCGGTGATGATTTTGTTGCTGAAGTCGTCGATGGTTGCGCCGGGGACGATTTCTGATTCGAAGTCACCGGTGTTTTTGGCGCTGGCGAGTTTGAGAATTTCCTGACCGCCGAGGGGGCGGTTCTTGACCCCGCTGCGGATGAGCACGCGACCATCGGCCATGGCATGCAGTTCGATACTGCGAGGGACGCGGAGGGTGTAGACCGTGCCTTTTTCGCTTTCGACTTCTTCCCAGTTGCCGATGACTACCGGCGGGTTGCAGGCGGTATCGGCTTCTTTGAGGGCTTTTTCGAGCGTTTTGCTGTCGATTTTCTTGGGGGCGATTTCGCCGTCTTCGCGCAGGCCGAAGATGATCGTACCCCCTTCGGTGTTGGCGAAGGCGACGAGTGTTTCGGCGATGGTGTTGGTATCCGCTTTTTCCAGAAAGGCCAGTCGTGGCCCCTGCTCGGACTTAATCAGATCAAGGTTTGGCATATCTTCTTTATGTGATTCAACTGTATCCGCACAGATGTTTGAATTATGTCGCCATTTTAGCATACTTTGGCATGACACACAGTCCTGCATTGATGGATTATTCGCGGTATACTGCGAAATATGAAACCCAAACACCTGTTGAATTTGTTTAGTGACCGTTTGCACACACTGCCGTTACTGGTGTTATACCTGACGGACGGGTGTAACAGCCGCTGTGTGACGTGTGACATCTGGCGCAATCCACGGCGGAATATGGCGATGGCGCTGGTGGACGAATTGGTGCGGGCGTGTAAAGAACTGGACGTGCGCTGGGTGCTGTTGAGCGGCGGGGAAGCGATGCAGCATCCTGAGTGGCCGGAGATTGCACGGCGATTCCGTGAACAAGGGGTTTACGTCATGCTGCTGACGAATGGCCTGCTGCTGCGGAAACAGGCTGAGCAGATCCCCGGTCATGTGGATGAAGTGATTGTAAGTTTGGACGGCGGGACGGCGGCTACGTATGAGGCGATCCGTGGGGTGGACGGGTTCGAGTTGATCTTGGAAGGTATTCGACTGGTGCGGGCGGCGGGTGTGCCGGTGGCGACACGGACAACATTACAGCGCGCGAATTACCACGAGACGCCTGAGATCATCCGAGCGGCGAAAGCGGTTGGGGTGAACCGGGTCAGTTTTTTGACGGTAGATGTGAGCAACCAGTACGCATTTGGTCCGCGCTTCGCGGCTGACCCAACACTGCAAATCGCTGGTTCGGCGGGTGTGGGGGCGCTGCCGGAACACGGGCCAGCGGCCACCATGCTGTTACCAGAGGATGTGAAGGCTTTTGAGGCGGTGGTGGATGCGGTTGCGGTGGAGTTCGCAGCCGATTTTGCGAGCGGGTTGATGTCCGAGCCGGTTGATAAGCTGCGGCAGATGGCCGATTATTTCGGGGCGTTGAACGGTGACCGAGCATTCCCACGACCCCGCTGTAACGCGCCGCACATTTCGGCCGTGGTTGAAGTCGATGGTACGGTACGTCCCTGTTACTTTCTTCCGGCATATGGCAAACTGAGGAATGGCACAGCGATGCGCGAGGCGATTAATACGCCAGCCGCGCAAGCGTTACGGCAGGCTTACCGCAACGGACAGCGGATGGAATGTGAACGCTGTGTGTGTCCGTTATATAAAGGCCCTCGCGCGCTCTTAAGGATGTGAAGGCGCATGGCTTCCACTTTCATGCTGATCGTGTTGACTGGTATCAGTATCTTCTTTCTGATTCGATCCGCACTGATTATGTTCGGATACCTCAAAGAACCGATTTTGCGCACTTTTGAAGAATATGGGCCGCAGGAAAAATTGTATCTGCCACTGCTGCCGATTCTAGCGTGGAGTTCAGCGGTGGCGCTGGCGGCGAGTTTGTGGGCGACGCGCTTTCCCAACCTATCATTCACTTTGTCGATCCTTGGTGTGCTGCTGCTTCTGGCGGCGGGATTGGGGTATAACAACCGGGAGTGGCTGGAAAAGTATCACTTCAAACTGTTGAAGCTGCCGACGTGGTATCATGAACTCCGAGACCGGACGACCCGTTATGAGCGCCGGCGAATCGCGTATATGTGGCTGCATTTGCCATTCCGGGCACGGCTGACCTACAACAGCAGCAACCGATTATTTTTTATCTGGGCGGATTTCATCATCATGGGAACGGTACGTGAAGAGGAGCCGACCGGTGATGATGAACCGTATTTCTTTGAAGGGCGCTAAAACCGATTGCTGCGTAAAATTTTACGACGACTCAAGCGCGCACAGGCTATGGTGACGCTGCCCAGTTTGCGGGCATATGAATATTGGGCGAACGCGTATCCACCGTTTGCGCATAACGCTTTGATGCAGGCTGAAGAAGCAGCTATGCTGACACTGATGCCGGAATTGAGCGGTAGGGTGGTGCTTGATCTGGCATGCGGGACGGGGCGTTACAGCCGAATCGGCCTAGAGCGTGGGGCTGGGGTTGTGATCGGGGTGGATAACAGCCGACACATGCTGCAACAATACGGGTATCCGCTGCGGGCGGTGGCAAGCTCCGAGGCAATTCCATTGGCGACTGGCTCGGTGGATGTGGTGGTGTGCGGGTTGGCGCTGGGGCATCTGGC
>JAFLCH010000108.1 GCA_017303775.1 Anaerolineae bacterium
GGGCGATTCAAGAGTTTGTGGATGACGGATCATCTGTTTTGGGGGGAGTTGTTCGCGTATGAGGCGTGGACGGCGCTTTCGTTCCTCGCGGCGCGTTTTCCGGCGTTTGATGTGGGGCCGATGGTGATGGGGCAGAATTACCGGAATCCGGCGCTGCTGGCGAAGATGGCTTCGACGCTACAGGTGTTCAGCGAAGGGCGCTTCGTGATGGGAATCGGGGCAGGGTGGAAGGAAGATGAGTACCGGGGATACGGGTATGATTTGCCTTCGGCGGGGGTGCGGCTGGAGCAGTTGGAGGAGACGATTGAGATCTTCAAGCTGCTGTGGAATCAGCCGGGGAAGGTGAGCTACCAAGGCAAGCATTACCGGCTGGATGAGGCGATCCTCGAACCGAAGCCGGTGCCGGTGCCGCCGATTTGTGTGGGAGTGAAGGGTGATAAGGCGCTGCGAATCGCGGCGAAACACGCGGATTGGTGGAATATTTCCGACGCGAATTTGACGGTGTTCAGCGACCGGATGCGGGTGTTGGACGAGCACTGTGAACAGGTTGGACGTGACCCGAAAAGCATCCGCCGGACGTGGTTCGGGCGGATGGTGGTGGGACGGACGGAGGCTGAGGCGAACGCGCTTTCGACCTCACGCGAGACGGCATGGACACGTGAGCGGGCGTTTGTGGGGACACCGGCACAGATTGTGGAGCAGATGAGCGCGTATACGGCGCTGGGCTGTAATTATTTTATGGTCGATATTGTCGGGCTGCCGAATGATGATGTTGTGGGGATGATCACCGAAGAGATTGTGCCGGGTGTGCAGAAGGCGGCAGGGTGACGGTGTTCGGGCTGTCATTGATGCTGGCGCAGATGGTGGCTGTGCTGCTGACCGTCGTGAGCGGTGTGACGCTGCTGGCGGTGGGGGCAGCACAGGGAACGGCTGTTGGACGGACGGATGTGCTGTTCTACAGCAACCGCGATGGCAACGACGAAATTTATCGGATGGATTTCCGGCGCGGTGTGACGCATAACCTGACGCGCCATCCGGCATGGGACGCGTTTCCGGCACGGTCACCGGACGGGCAGCAGGTGGCGTTTGTGTCGCTGCGGGATGGCAACCAAGAGATTTATGTGATCAACGCGGATGGGAGCAACTTGCGGCGTTTGACCGAGCATCCGGCGCGGGATAATGCACCGGCGTGGTCACCGGACGGCAGGCGGATTGCTTTTGTGAGCGATAGGGACTTCAACTGGGAAATTTATGTGATGGACGCGGATGGGGGCAATGTGACGCGGCTGACGGTTGAAGCGGCGGCGGATGACTCGCCGGTTTGGTCACCGGATGGACAGACGATCGCGTTTACGTCGTACCGCTTCCGCAATTGGGCGATTTATTTGATGGATACGGATGGCAGCAATGTGCGGGCGGTGACGGACTTCCGCGTGCGAAATATCGAACCGGCGTTTTCACCGGACGGGCGCTCTATCCTGTACACCTCGGATCTGCGGGTGCGGAATTTTGAGCTATACCGGATGGATATGGCGGGCGGTAATGTGGTGCGGCTGACGGAGAACCGGGCATGGGACGCGAACCCGATCTGGGTGGATGATGACACAATCATTTTTGAGTCGACCCGCGACGGGAGTAACAACCGCGAGTTGTATATTATGGATGGGCGCGGTGAGCAGGTGCGGCGGCTGACGTATCATCCGGCACGCGATGGCGACCCTTCGTGAAGCGGCGTTAAGTGGACTTAATTGAGTCTCCTATAATTGAGTGAGGTTTGCATTTCGCAGACTCTTCAACCCATCTGTTTGAGAGAGCATATTTCATCGTGATTCAACCTTTCATCCGTGACCGCTTCACATGGCTCGCGTATTTCATGCTGGCCTATTACGCCTATTTGCAGGCCACTCTTGGTCCGTCGGTGCCGTTCATTCGGGATGAGTTGGGGCTGAACTATACGGTGTCGGCTTTTTACATCAGTGCGTTCGCGCTGGGGATGGCGCTTGCGGGCTTGACGGGCGACCGGATGGCGCGGCGCTTCGGGCGGTCTTTTTTGTTCTGGGGCGGCGGGCTGGGGATGGCGTTGGGGGCGGTGCTGTTGATGGCGGGGGATAACCCGGCGGTGACGATTGGCAGCACATTCATCATGGCGCTGTCGGGTTCGTATCTGCTGGTGATGATTCAATCGACGCTTTCCGACCGGCATGGGCCGAACCGGGCGTTCGCGCTGACCGAGGTGAATATCGCCGCGGTGCTGGCGGCGTCATTGGCTCCACTGGCAGTGGGGTTCGGGGCGGCACAGGGGTGGACATGGCGACCGGCGCTGGTGGCAGGGATTGCGATTTGGGTGGTGGTGACGGTGCTGACACGGCGGAATACTGCGCTGCCGGAAGCCCGACCTGTCGAAACCCGCGGCGATACACGTGGAGGCCGCTTGCCGAAGGCGTTCTGGGCTTACTGGCTGGTGGTGTTTTTCTCGGTGTCGGTTGAGTGGTGCATGATCTTTTGGGCTTCGACCTACATGGAGTCGGTGGTGGGTTTGAGTAAGGAAGTGGCGGCGACGAGCGTGAGCTTGTTCACGCTGGCGCAGTTCGTGGGGCGAGCGATGGGAAGCTGGCTGACACGACGGTACGCGACGGGGATGCTGCTGTTGATCGCCGGTGGGATTGTACTGGTGGGATTTCCGCTGTTCTGGTTGGGGCGGGAACCGCTGGTGAACGCGCTGGGGTTGTTTTTGTGCGGGCTGGGGATTGCTAACCTGTATCCGCTGACGCTGGCAGCAACTTCGACGGTGGGACAGGCGAACCCGGACGCAGCAAGCGGGCTGACTTCGATGGGATCGGGCGTGGCGATTTTGATCACGCCACAGGTGCTCGGTGCGGCGGCTGACCAGATCGGGATTCAGGGCGCGTATGGAATTGTCGCGCCGCTGGCTGTGGCAATCATTTTTGTAACTATTTATGCAAACCGATTGGCAAAGCAGACTGTGACCTAGCATAATTTGCCGCCATCAACTTTTCTACCTGTGCAGGAGGAGGGGGAGTTATGTCGGTGTTGAAGGTTGGGCTGATCGGCTGCGGGAATGTGGTTAGTTATGGACACCGTCCGGCGCTGACCTCGCTGGCTGATGTCGAGTTGGTGGCGCTGGCGGATGTGACGGAGGCGCGACGTAAGATCGGACAGGAGTGGTTCGGGCTAGCGGACGAGAACCTGTACGCGGATTACCGCGAGGTGCTGGCGAGGCCGGATGTGCAGGCGGTGGCGATCACTGTGCCGCAGCAGTACCGGCGTGAAGTGGTGACGGCAGCGCTACAGGCCGGTAAGCATGTGTTGAGCGAAAAGCCGATCGCAGATTCCCCACAAATTGCTGATGAATTGATTAAACTGGCTGAGGCACGCGGACTGACATTCGGCATGGTGCATAACTATGTGTTCCTGCCGGAGTATAGGCAGATTAAGGCCTTGATCAGCGGCGGCACTATCGGCGAGCTGCGGGTACTGACGATGCAGTATCTGGGGGTGATTGATTACCCCGGCGCGGCGGACTATAAACCGGATTGGCGGCACACAATGGCGGCTGGTGGTGGTGTGCTGACAGATATGATTCACGCGGTATATCTGGCAGAGTGGTTGTTTGGTGTACCGGCGCAACAGGTGATGGCGTTTGTTGATGCGCCGACTTATTCACAAGGTGAGCCGGTGGTTGAGGATCTGGCACTGCTGCAAATCGCTTTCCCCAAAGGGTATGCGACGATCCATATGGGATGGGGGCAGGGGGTGGGCGGTGTTGATGTCAGCGGGAGCGAGGGGCACCTCCGGATGCGCTACGAGCAATATCAGACGAGCGGGTTTAACCAGCCAGCGGAGCTTTACAGCGTGCGTAATTGGGAACGGTCTGACCACACGCTGGATAACCTGCCAACGCATCTGGAGAATATTGGACGTTCATTCACGCAAATCTGGGCGGATTTTAAGGAAGCGGTTGAAAGCAAACGTCCGACGATTATGCCCGCCAGCGCCGGAGCGCGAGCATTGGAATTGACGCTAGGGGCGTATCTTTCCGGCGTGACGGGACAGGTGGTCACGCTGCCGCTGGCGAAAGATCATCCGGTTTACCAGAGCGGGATTCATGGAATCGCGGAGATCGCGCCGTGGCAAAGCAGCCGGACGAAAGACGCGGGGTTGTTCGGGCTGCGGTAGTTGGCAGACATGGAGGTGATACCCCCTGCACGACCTGTACAGGGGGTGAGGAGATCGTGCAGGGGGTTAGCTCGCCTGCGCTTCAGTAAGATAACCGAGGATAGGTTCTACCAATGGACGAATTGGGTCGGCACCGGAGGCGGTGTTATAGCGTGGGACGGCGATGCGAACGACCCTTGTATCTAACAAGAAGATCCCGGCAGAGCCATAAGTGCCGCCTGCCCCAAATTGATTGGGTGTGGGATAACGGTCGTCCTCCTGAGTTCTGACCTGTGCTTGCAGCGAACCAACGATGGCATCATAGAAACCCTGCGCAGAGGCTGCGTCGGGGAAGATGCCATAGGTGATTTCCAGCAGACTACCGCCTGATTCGGTGTAGCTGATGCGAACGGTGTTGCCACCACGGGGTGCCGCGAAGGTGGGTGGGTTGGCTGGATCACGCCGCCATTGAACTGTTCCACCGGCAAGATTTTCCGGCGTGAGTTCAACCAAGCGGTTGAGGAAGGTTTCGGGATCGTTGACATCAACGATAGGCGCTTCTTCGGTGACTTCGGCAAGGGCTTCGCCTGCAATGGGTACGTTGACCTGTGCGCCATCTGATAGGATGAGCGCCAGATTGACTCGTTGAAGATCAGCATCTTCGGTTGCGCCACCCGCGGCGTCGATGGCATCGGAAGTACGGCTGCCCAGCGGCAGATCGACAGTAATACCGGAATTGGCTACCGCACCTGTGACGTATACCTTGATGATGGGGATTTCAGTGGGCACCGGCGTCGGTGTGATGTCGAGATTATCAGGCGCGCAGGCTGCTGCGATGATGAGCAGGAACAACAACGCGAATTTATATAGGCTTCGATATGTCATAATGTCTAATTTGCCCCTTATTACACCAAGCAAGAAAATCTAAGTTTGAAGGTGGGAGTTTGCTTAGTCCTCGCCACCTGCTCCAGTCGGGATCAAGCGCAGTCTTTCAGGCACTTCACCGGTCATGACCATATTGGCGACTTCAAGTTCGGTAACTTCCTCTTTGCGGAAGTCGCCGACTTTTTGACCGTGACTGATGATGGTGAAGCGATCCGCAACTTTGTGAACGTGACCGATGTTGTGGGTGATGAAGATGACCGACATACCCCGATCTTTGGCGGCGCGGGTGTATTCTAGCACTTTGGCTGTTTCACCCACTGAGAGCGCCGAAGTCGGTTCATCGAGGATGAGCAGCTTTTTGCCGAAGTAGACGGCGCGACCGATGGCAATGGATTGGCGCTCACCGCCGGAGAGCGAACCGACGGGTTCGTCCGGGTTGCGGATGTGAATACCGATGTCAAGCAGGGCTTGACGGGTGCGGGAAGCCATCTCGTCTTTATCCATGACTTCGAGTGGGCCGACGCGACGGGTAATTTCCTGACCGAGCCAGAAATTACGCGAGATGCTCATGAGAGGCACCAGCGCGAGGTCTTGATAGACGGTTTCGATGCCAATCTGACGGGCATCCTGTGGTGAGTTGATGGTGACGGGCTTGCCCTCAAAATAGATTTGACCGCTAGTGGGTGTATAAACCCCGGTCAGAATTTTGATGAGGGTTGATTTGCCAGCACCATTGTCGCCGAGGAGACCGACGATTTCTTGTTCCCCGACTTCAAAATCGATACCACGCAGGACGTTGATCGTGCCGAATGTTTTGACAATGTCGCGCATTTCCACCAGCGGCATTGCACGCTCTGTGTCGTGAGCTGCGCTCATGATTTGATCCTCCGTGACCAGTTATTAATGATAACCGCAACGAGAATGATGAGACCGATGATGGCATCGAAGAGACGGGCGTCGATGCCGATGAGGACGAGACCGGTTTGCATCATACCGAAAATGAACACACCGAGCAACGCGCCGATCATACTGCCGTAACCACCGGAGAGCAGCGCACCGCCGATCACGGTAGCAGCGATGACTTCGAGTTCAAGACCCTGACCACGGAGCGCATCGATGCTTTGGAGGCGGGAGGCGTCGAAGATGGAGGCGATGGCGACCAAGAAGGCAAGGAGGATGTAGTTGGTGATCTTGACACGATTGACGTTGATACCCTGTGCGCGGGCTGCACCAGCATTGCCACCGACGGCGAAGGTAGCATTACCATAGCGCGTCTGGTTAAGGACAAATTGGAAGATGATGACCGCGATGAACCACCAGAAAACACCCATGCGCAGGTTGATGTTTTGGGGAACGTCTCCGATGATCGGGAGGGAACCGATACGTCCGTTCATGAGATCGAAGAAGCTGATGGTGAGATATGCGCTGCCTTGAGCCAGTTGGTTGAGTTGATCCAGCAGGCTGCCAACGAGCAAAATTACAATGGTCGCGACTATGAACGCGTTGATGGCAAGCACGATGAAGTTGAAGATTAGACCCAGTGTGCGGAAGTCATTGTCATTGGTGGCGTAACTACTGAGTGTTTCCCTGAATTGCCGGATACGGTCAATGAGAATGGTACGACTGATTAAGCCCAAGCCAATGAGTAAGACTGCAACGACAATGATGATGAGCACACGGCTGATGTCGGTATAGGGCGGTTCGTTGAAATAGTCGACATAGCGCAGGGTACGACCACCAGCAATGAAGACCAGCGGGATGCCGCGGTACATGAGCAAGGTGGATAAGGTGACGATGAAGGAGGGGATTTGTGTTTTTACCAGTAGGAAGCCATTCACAAAGCCGAGGAAGCAGACAAAGGCGATGGTAATGATGGCGGCGAATACCGGATGAACCGGGGGGATGCCGGGGGGAAATACACCGGTTACCAAGCCCATGAACATCAAGCCGCCGACGCCGAGGAGCGACCCTACAGAAAGATCGAATTCGCCAGAGATCATGAGCATGGTGGTGCCGATGGCGACCAGACCACGCGTGACGTTATTGCTGAGGGCGCTGGCGAGCGATGTGGGTTCCAAGAAGAGATCGGTTGCGATGGAGAAGAGGGTGAAGATGGCGACGAAGCCGATAATCGCACCCGCACCGGGCGATTTGGCGAGGCGGTTACGGATGGCTTGCCCAGCCGGTGAGCGCTTGCCGGCAATGTCGCGGGCACGGGCGCGCTGGACGAGGTCACCACTGATGGCCTTTTGTGGGGCTGGCGCACCATATTCAGCCGCAAGAATGCGATAGGCTGCCAGCGCACTGAGGATCAGCAGGAGACCGGGCATTAATATGAGCAGAACGCCGGAGAGGTTGTCGGAGATGCTCAGACCGCTACGAGCCGGGGCAAGGGTGGGGAGATCGAAAACACCGGACATGAAAATGATGAGACCAGCGACGATCATGATAAAGAGCGCCCACTGCCCCCAAGACCATGCGGGGCTTTCGCGGCGGCTGAAACCGAGGGCAGTGCGTAAGCAGAGGCCGCCCCAGATGATGCCTAGAATAATGGTAGCCCATTCAACAAAGTTGAGGTCGCTACGGAGGATGTTGGTACGGGCACCGAGGGGTACCCAGCCCGTCAATACCTGCGCAGCGATTAAGAGGCAAATCGCGCCGATGAGACCGATGCTCACGGTGGCGAAGGTTAACGCCGGTGGCATAGGCGTGTTATTTTCAAAGTAGTCTCGAATGGATTGGTCACGATGACGCGCTAAGCTGAAGGCTGTCCAGAGGGCGAATAGACCCCAGAGAACGGTTCCAATAATCGCAATAATTTCGGTGAGGTTGAAATCGCGACGGCTGATGTTAATACGATCACCGAGGGCGATCCAACCAGCAGCAATCTGTTCTGCAAACAAGAGGCTGACGAGCGCGACAGCGAACAGAATGATGATGGTGAACCTAGTCGGGTTGGATTGGCGAGTAGCCGGTGCGGCTCGTGTTGCAGACGAATAACTGCTCATGCGTTAAACCCTTAATTTGCAGCAAGTGAAATAATTTCTGATGAACAAAAAGGGATGAGACCCCATTTATTACAGACCGTCTAGCGGACATAGCTCAGAGATTAGTTAATGAGGGAGCACTGCTCCCTCATTAATGATGTGTACGGAACTGATCTCGTTAGGACTAGCGGTAGCCAGCGCGAACGAGTTCTTCAATGGCGGCCACGTTGGACGCATCGATGATGCCGGGGCCGGTGAAGATGTCACCACCGGGGGCGAGCTTGTACTGGCTATTGAGGAACAGCCAATTGATGGTCTCGTAACCCTGGAGGTAGGGCTGCTGATCGATGGCCTGCAGCAGGTAACCAGCCTTGATCATGTCGAAGATTTCCTGGCTGGTGTCGTGGGTGGTGGCGTACAACTGACCGGGCTGGATGCCAGCTTCGGTGACGTAGAGGTTGAGCGCCGAAGCCGGGTTCGGGCCGAGCATGAAGATGGCATTGGTGTCAGGATTGGCTGTGAAGTAATCCTGAATCTTGCCAGCGCTTTCGGTGGGGTCGTTGCTGATGTCGAGGATATCGAGCTGAATGCCGTTTTCATCGAAGACATCACGCACGCCTGCGCAGCGGGCTTCCAGACCACTGTGGCCCTGTTCCTGAATGGTGCAGACGCCACGGGTGATGGTTCCACCATCAGCAGCGGCCTGCGCCAGAACGCGGCGGGCATTGCTCTGGCCACCGGTACGTTCGTTGGCGCCGATGTAGAACAGCACGCCCAGCGCCTGATCGGTGCCAGCGCCCTTGTCGGCAGTGTTGAAGATGATGACCGGAATACCCTGAGCATTGGCGCTTTCTACACCAGCGCGGACAGCTTCCGCGTCAGGGGCAGAGGTGCCGATACCGGTGGGTTGAGCGGCCAAGGCATCTTCCCAGTAGCCAGCCATTGCTTCAGCGCTGTAGTTGGGATCACCCAGCCACTGGCAATCGGCAGACAGAAGCGCACAAGCATCAACCATACCTTTTTCAACGGTTGACCAGAAGGGGTTACCCGCCGGGCTACCGTGAGCGATCATGATGAACTTAAGAGCCGAGTCTTGTGCTCCTGCAACACCCAGCGAAACCAAAAGAACACCAACGACCAGTAAACTTACTAGCAAAACGCGTTTTAACATCTACATAACTCCTTGATCTAAGAATATTCTTTGCAGCCTGAATTATAGGAATAAATAACCCAAGCCTTGCTCATAATACACTCATTTTTTGCGCCCTGCAACAAAATCACGCAGTGAGTTTGTGCTGAGAATGCTGATCAATAAGATTGGAGAGATGCTTGCGACTGTTTGGGAAGTAAAATACAATTAACAACTTCAATATTTTTTAACGTCAGCGTATGTAGAAAAGAACAGCAAGGATTTATCTTCAAAAACTATGGGCGCTATTTTTAATCGAGAGACCATTAAGACCGTGGTTGCAGCTATTATCCTGATTGGCATTGTTGTCTTTCTGTTCGGGCTGTACCAGTTCATCACCGCCTCACAGGGAATCGAAAATAATTACGCCTATCAATTTCGATCACAAAACACCTCGGTTCAGGAGATGGATCAAGCTACGGGACGTGTGCTGATGATAGAGGATATGAAGCTGCGAGATTTGCAGCGCACACGGAACGAGGCTGCGATTATCACCGGAGCCGGTGTGATCCTGATTGCAGGGGGATGGTTGGGGGCGGATATGCTGCGAGGGCGTATGAAAGCGCGCCCAGCCAACGCTAGCTAAGCTGATTTCATAAAACACAAAACGTTACGGTAATTCCCTCTGGCTCGCATCCTATAATTGAATAGTCACAGGTCTGTGCAGACAGACATGGGAGGTAGCGATGACAATCCCAACAAATCAGGACTTTGCGACTGAGATTCGTTCGGAACGCCTGCGGGTTATCTGGCAAACGACGGCGGCGGGCTGTGTCGTGATATTTTGGATTGTGGCAGTCGTGGGAATTCTGCTGCGGCGGAATGTGCTGGTGTGGGGTGTGGCGCCGGCGGTATGTCTGGTGGGATGCCTGATTACTTACCTGCTGCTTTCCAAGAATCATTATCGGGCTGCGGTGTGGGCTTACGGTCTGGGGATTGTGGGCGCGGTGATGGTTGTGATGCTATTTACGACTGATCCGGTTGCCGCTGGATTAGTGATTTTTATCCTGCCGATCATTGTGTTCATGATCGGGTTGATGATGTCGATGGGGCGAGCCTTCTTGTTCGCCGCGATTTCATCAGTTCTGATATTTACCGTGTCATTTTTGAATCCGGTTTTTGCAGAGATGGCGTGGCATCAGCTCTTCGCGATTGCGTTGACCTTTTTGAGCTGGGTACTTTCGGCACAAGTGAGCGGCGAGTTGTTCCAGATTACGGAATGGGCGCTGATGAATTACCAGCGAGAGCGCAAGACGACTCAAGCGCTGTACGAGAACCGCGAAGCTTTGCAGAAGGCGCTCAGCCGCAGCCAAGTGTTGAGCGAAGAACTCACCGAGACAAATCAGGAATTGGACGGTGCACGTAAGGCGGCAGAAGAGGCAAAGCGATTCCGGGGACAATTTCTGGCGAATATGAGCCATGAGCTGCGAACCCCATTGAACGCCATTATCGGGTTCAGCGAAACGATGCTGAAGTTCCCGGCGATGTATGATGATGTGGAACTGCCGAAAGCGTATCAGAGCGATATGAACCAGATTTACAACAGTGGACGACAACTGTTGAGTTTGATTAACGACATTCTCGATCTTTCTAAGGTTGATGCTGGTAAGCTGGAAATGAATATGGATCGAGTGGAACTGGCTGGCATTGCTGATGCAGTGATCTCAACCGCGA
Organism: Anaerolineae bacterium; assembly: GCA_017303775.1. Classification (GTDB taxonomy): domain Bacteria; phylum Chloroflexota; class Anaerolineae; order Aggregatilineales; family Phototrophicaceae; genus CFX2. The sequence continues at coordinate 10,912 of JAFLCH010000108.1, forward strand.
GCGGTTTGATTGGAGAGAAGCAGATCAAACTAGAACGTGACTTGCCGGAGAAACTGCCGATGATCTGGGCGGATGAGGCACGCATCCGGCAGGTGCTGCTGAACCTGTATAGTAACGCGATCAAGTTTACGGACGAAGGGACAGTTACACTGCGAATACGGGAAGTGGATGAAGGCGTCCGGCTGACGGTTCAAGATAGCGGATGTGGGATTGACCCACGCTTCCACGAGGCGATATTTGAGGAGTTTAAGCAGGCGGAGAGCAGCGGACGTGATCCGCGCTCCGGCGCTGGTTTGGGTTTGGCGATTTGTCGCCATTTGTTAGGGTTGATGGGCGGACGCGTTTGGGTGGAGAGCGAAGTGGGGAAGGGAAGTTCGTTCCATGTACTGGTTTCGGTTTACCGAGATGATGTGACACGACCGCACCGCTTTGAAACACCTATGCCGTTCCCACTGAAAGCCTCACAAGTACAACAACTGCGGACGGATATTGAGAAAGCGGTGTCTTGATGCGCATTTTGTATGTTGAAGATAACCCGACGAACGTGCTGCTGGTAGAGCGCGTGGCACGGTTGGGTAAGCATACGATGATAACCTACGCTGAAGGGCAGTTGGCGCTTGACCGATTTGAACAGGATCAGCCGCAACTGGTGCTGATGGATGTGGAATTAAAAGGACAACTCACTGGCTTGGATGTGACGCGCCAATTACGCGCGAAAGGGCATACGCTGCCGATTATCGCGCTTACGGCTTATGCTATGAAAGGTGACCGACAACGGTGTATCGAAGCGGGATGCGACAATTACATCGCTAAACCGGTTTCGATACAGGAGCTGGTTGCCATTTTTAAGTATTATGATGATGCCTTGACCCAAGAAAAAACGGATTCGAACACGGTGGCGACTGAGAGTGCAAGCCCGATTCATCAGGAGAGCCGTGATGATGAAAAAATCACGCCTGAACAGGACGCTCCGGAGAAGGTTGTGCAACCGACTGCCGCCAAAGATGAGGCCGCTGCTGTTCCATCTTTAGTTCCTCTTGCTCCAATTGAGGCTGCGGTTGGTGCTGTTGATGAGCAGGCGAGCAAACCCGTCGTTCATGAAGCATTGGTGGCAAAAGCGATTACAGAGGTTCCATCAGCAGCAGAGGTTCAAAAACCTGATGCGATACCTGTGGGTGACACGGAAACGCGCGTCTCGTCTATCGTGAGTAGGCAAGAATGATGGAACTGGTGTTTCGATGAACGGCGCACCGCTGGCGCTGGTGGTGGATGATGTGGCGGCTAACCGAGAATTCGCGGAACGCTTACTCGGTGGAGCACGATTCAAGGTGACAGCGGTTGGTACGGGAAAAGCGGCTTTGCAGGTGTGCGCTGGATTATCTGAACTCACGCTGGCGCTGATTGATATGAAGCTACCTGATATGACCGGGTTGGAGTTGGTGGCTCATTTGCGGGAGCGATACACGGGAAGCTGTTTGGTCGTGGCTTCGATGTACGATGAGCGTTCGATGATTGAGAAAGCTTTCGCGGCAGGCTGCAATATCTATCTGGTGAAGCCGCACGGATTTATGGAATTGTTCCAACGACTCCTCAAAGATGGAGTCAATGTACTGCGGAATGGCCCGCTGCTGGTGATTGACCAATATGGGCCACGCCAATTCAAGCCGATTGAAAAACCCCCGGCAGTTTGAG
>JAFLCH010000109.1 GCA_017303775.1 Anaerolineae bacterium
TCATCCTCGAACCCATTCAAGGGGAGGGCGGTTACGTCGTTCCCGACGCCCGCTTTGTCCAGCAGTTGCGCGACATCTGCACCCGTCACGGCATCATGCTCATCGCCGATGAAGTCCAAAGCGGCATCGGACGCACCGGCAAATGGTGGGCCATCGAGCATTTCGGCGTCCAGCCCGACATCGTCTGCTCGGCCAAAGGTCTCGCCAGCGGCATGCCCCTCGGTGCCGTCATCGCCCGCGAACATATCATGAGTTGGCCCCCCGGCGCGCATGGCAGCACTTTCGGCGGGAACCCGATTTCGTGCGCCGCCGCCCTCGCCACCCTCGAACTCATCGAATCCGGCTATATGCAAAATGCCGTTGAACAGGGGGAATATATCACCGAAGTGCTGGAAGAAATGCGCTCCCATCATCCCTCGCTGCGGCATGGTCGCATCGACGGGCGCGGCCTCATGGTCGGCGCGGAACTCGTCCTCGACCAGTCCCGCACCCCCGCCAAAGAACTCCGCAACCATGTCGAGCGCCTCGCCATCGAAAACGGCCTGCTCATCTTGGGCGCGGGTGAAAGCACCCTCCGCTTCTGCCCCGCCCTCATGATCGACCGTTCCACCCTTCACGAGGGCTTGGAACGCTTCGAAAAGTCGCTCACACAGGCCGAACAAGCTGCCGGCCTGCTCTAGTCCAAAAACCCTCGCCGCAGCCTCCTTACACCGTTGATGAGGCTGCGGCGGGTCATCTCATGGCAGTTGCGCCTCGGTGATCAGCGCGCCCGTATCCACCGCTTCAAACGCGCTCCCCGGCACCCGCTTCAGTTGGTTCAAATCGTCGTCGTTCCATCGCGGATCAGTCGCCCCGCTGATGAACCAGCTTGAACCATTATCCGCGAGGATCATCCCGTAGGTTTTCAGCGCCTCCAGAATCACCCTCGACATGCCCGTGTACGAGCTGATGTCGTAATCCGCCCGTAACCGCAGCCGCAAACCCATCGGCGGCAGGTTCGGGTCAGTGCTGCTCGAGGCGAAATGCGTCGCCGGCAGGATGAACGCCCGCTGCGTCCGCTGCACTGTGAACCGCAGCGCATGCAGAATCGCCCCCGCCTCGACCTCATCATAGCGTACCAATCCGGGGAAGATCGGCAGCCCCGCCGCGTCCGCGCTCGTCCATCCTAGGGGGCGCAGTTGGTTCGAAAGCAGGTTGAACACCGCCCCCGAATCCGCGTTCCATCCCGTGCCGTTGTACGCCGCGTTAAAAAGCTCGTACAGCATGCAGTTATCGCTGTCCACCGCTAGCACATGACGGTCGCTTCCCCCCTCAACCGGCGCGTTTGCCGGAATCGGGTACGGGCCGGGGTCGCTCTCATCTCCGTAAGCTGTGAACGTGATCGGCACCATCGGCTGGCTAGCCCCCACCTCCACGAACGGAATCCCGTAATCCGGGTTCTCGCCGAAGTCCGCGTGCAAGAACTGTCGGTTGGCGTTGATGCTCGCGATGTAATTCGCCGAATTCGGATGCACCGGCAGGTTCGTCACCACTTGGTTCCACGGGTTATCCGCCGGGAACACCGGACAGTTACCAATTCGCGGCCCGTTGTTCACCACCACCGTCGGCACAGGTGTAGCCGGCGGAGTCACGCTCGTTGCCGTTTTGCCGAAGTTCTTCCCCACCAGCACCAGATCCATTAGGTCGATAATCTGGTCGCCGTTGAAGTCCACTTGGCTGGGTGCGGGCGGCGCTTGAATACTGTAATTCGCCCCCACGTAACTCGCGTCAATCAAGTCGATCACCCCGTTACCATCCGCGTCCCCCGCCACCAGCACAATCAACGGTGCAGTCGTTCCACTCAGCGCCTCGATCTGCGCGCTCAGATGTCCCGCCGCCGAGGCCATCACCACATAAGCCCCTTCCGGCACACCCGTGAACACATACGCGCCGCTCCCGTTCGTGACCACCGACCCCGCCGCAGTGCCGCCCACCAGCACCTGCACCGTGATTCCGCTCTGGTCGTTGCGTTTCTCGTAAGCGGCATGCCCGCTTAATGTCCCGCTGCTGGCCTCTGGCGTAGCCGTTGCCGGTTCAGCCGTCGGGGTGGAAGTCGCCGGTTCGGGCGTGGGTGTCACTGAAGGGATCGCTGTCGGGGTTTCCGGCGTCGCCGTTTCACCGCCGCTCACGCCTTCCCAATACCCGTTCACCACGCTCAACGGCAGCTCATCGCCATCAAGGTTAACCGCCAGCGCCGTGCAGTTCACCGCGCTGTTGCCTCCCCCCGCCACCACCAATCCCAGCCGGAACGCCACACCGTTCCCGCTGAAAGCTGGCGTCGGGTTCAGCAAACTCGCCCCGATAGACCACCTGCCGTCGCTCTGGTATCCACCATCGACCACGAAGCTGTTGCTGCTCGTAAAAACATCACCTTCGCCGCGTATTCCGCTCCCCAGCACAGTCGCGTTAACCGCGCAGTCCACTTGCAGCCCGTACAACCCATCAAGGTTCTGGAGTTGGAGTTCCACCTGCACCGGTTCACCAACCGCCGCGCTGCCTGCCTGTACCGCCACCACCAACCGCGCGCCGCTCACTTCAGCCGTCGGCGTCGCTGTCTGAGGCGGAGGTTCGGGCGTGGCGCTTGGCGGGACGGGGGTATCACTCGGATTGCCAGCCCCCGCCGGAATCACCAGCAGGCTGATCGACTGAGCTGGATACGTAGAACTCAGACTGTTCCCGTTCAGGTTGGCATCCCCCACCGCCGCGATCTGACCCAAATTCGCCCCGCTGTACCGGTAAACATGGGCCGTACCCTGCGCCGCGAAGTTGTTCAGCGTTAACGTGCTGATCTGGTCGCTGCCCGTCTTGTTGATCACCACAATCGTCAGCGCCCCATCCTGCCGCTCTGCCGCGTATATCGAAAGCTGCCCCTGATCGCTGCTGCTGGCTTGCACGCTCGTTTCACCGAACCCGCTGCCCGCCCCGTCATAATTCCGGTATATCCGGAAGGCATACGCCGCTGGTTGCCCGAATGTTGGTGCTGCCCACATCGTCGCGAGGTCTACCCCCTCCCGCCCGAAGATACCCAGCACATCAGCCTGCGCCAACGCCCCGTTGATGTGATCCAATGCCCCGAAGTTGTATTCCGTGATCGCGATCTTCGTCCCCGGATAATACTGGGCAATCCACTCCCGCATCCGGGGAATCAACCGCACCGGCTCATTGATCCAACTCTCGTCCACATAACTCGCGTCCCACAACGAGCGTGTCGAACGCAGTCGCAGCGCTTGTGTGCTCGCGTTCCCCGCGCCGCTCAGCGCCACCCCTTGCCCCTGTGGATAATAGTGCAGGTCGAAGTAATCCAGAATCCGCACCCCATACTGCGCCTCATACAGCCGCATCTGCTCCAGATACCATGCCGAAAGCGCCATCCCACCGTGTGCGTTGCGGTCTTGCGGGTTGTTCCACCATGCGCCGCCCGCCGCTGCGTCCAGTGCTGAATAGAAGTATCCCGTCCATCCCCACTCAACCGGCCCGAGGGTCTGTGCGTTCGGATCAACCGCTTTGATCGCCGCCGCATACGCGAAAGTACGGTCGCGCAGCTCGTCATAGCTCAATGGGGTAGGGTGAACATCACGGTGCGTCGAATTCCACAGCGCCGGTTCATTATCCAGATTGTAGAACTGCACCCCGCCGTTCCCTGCGCTCCCGAACTGCCCGTTCAAATGTCGAATCCAATCCTGCACGAAGCTTGGCTCGATAGCAGTGCTGGTATCCCTCGGATCATTCCCTGTGACGAACGATCCATCCGGTCGCACACCATTCCCGCAGTCCGGTCGGTACGGGTCAACCTGCTGCTGCGGTCCATATTTCGTCACGCTGAACGCGCACTGAATCGCCCGCGAATTCGGCGTCCAGCCGATCAGCGGAACAGTCATGATCGTTTCGCTGCCAACAGCCTTATTCGCGCTCACAAATCGGTCGGCTGCTGATCCATTCGGCAGCGCGCCGGGGTTATTGTTATCGTCAGGGATGTTTTCAAAAAACCAATCGGAGCCGCGATTGCTGCTGTCTTGCTGCCAGTTATAACGGGTCGTCGCGTTCCCGCCCCACCGGTTCACCGTCAGCCGGATGTCTGCCGCCAGCGCAGCGTCTGCGAAGTTCATCCCATAAATCAACGGGCTGATGTTGCGCCGGCCTGCTCCCGCGTCCACCGTCAGCGTGATGCCGTTCTGTGGGAGCGCGGTCGGGGCAGGGCCGGTGCTGATGAATTCCACATCGTCGATGTAGAAAATCGGTTGAGCGCTCCCCTTCGCGTCCTGCCACACCACCCCCCACACACTGCTGCTCGAACCAACTGCGTCCAGCGGTACATCCACCTGCTGCCATGTGTTCGCGCTTAGCTGAATCGAGGTGACCATCGTCGGAGCGCTGTTCTGGTCAAAGAATCCCACTTGAATGCTTTGTCCACCGCTCCCGCCGTTAATCCAGAATCGCAGGATCTGATACCCGTCCGGCACTGCCGTCGTGCGTCGTAAATAAATCCCCGCCCATGCTTGGTCATAGCGCGCCGCCAGTGCCGCGCTTCCGCTTCGTACTGGATTGGTCGAGTTCAAGTTAATCGTCGTATTCCACGACCAATTTTCCCATCCGCTCGCCAACCCATCCCCGTAAACAGAAATCGCTGGCAAACCTTGTGCCCCGATCATCGGCACAATCCCCAGCACCATCACCAGCGCAAGAACGCTCCCTAACACAACCGCCGCGCGCCGGAATCGCATTAATTGATGAGTAATCATAATAAATATCCTGAATTTTCCCCCGGTAGGTTTGCTCATACACTAACACATCGCCTTGTTGTGCCGATATAGGACGATGTTCCTCCCCCATCATCGAAGCTGAACCCTCGGTAAGCTTGCTGGAAATAGGCCTTTCGGCGGATTATGTCCAAATATTCGAGACGGATGTAATTGTATTTGTTATAATGGTTTCAACTATTCGAACGAACCCCCTTCACTTGCCGCGCAACCTTCTTTGGTTGTGCTGCGTATAATCATTTCAGAAGCCTCGTTCATTAGAATGAACAAGGTAGAGCGTTGGGATAAGAAGCAATGTCTGATCCGACCACATTAGAATGGGTGAGCGCTGCGCTCCAAGGCGATCAGGACGCCTTTGGAGATATTGTGTATGCGTATCAGGATGCAGTCTACAATCTCTGTTATCGTATGTTGGGCGAACGTGGCGAAGCCGAAGATGCTGCTCAAGAAGCTTTTCTTCGTGCCTATCTGAATCTGAATCGCTACGATCCCTCGCGTTCTTTTAAAACTTGGGTATTGAGCATCGCATCAAATTATTGTATTGATCGTTTGCGTCGCCGCCGTCTCCAATGGATGTCACTGGATGATGAGCCGGTTATGGATCGTCTTTCACTTCATAGCGATGACCCTGAACCAGAAGGTGCGACCTTGGATCGCGAACGTAGTGCCGCAATACAGGCACTCCTGAGTGAATTGAGTCCCGATTATCGCGCGGTAGTTATCCTCCGTTACTGGTATGACTATTCCTATGCTGAAATCGCGGACATATTAGATACGACCGAAAGCGCAGTCAAAAGCCGCTTATTTCGTGCCCGCCAGGCCTTGGCCGATCAACTCGGTTCCGATGCGGCCGCCCGGTTGGGTAATCCCTTAATGGAGGGGTTGTAATGGCAGATGAACGCCAGCAGCGACTAATGCAGGAAGCGCTCGACCAAAGTCTGACGCCTGATCTGCTGCAAAAACTTCGAGAACAACTGGACGTAGATGCCGAAAGCAGCCAGCAGTTCAACCGCTTGCGTAAAGTAGATGAAATGTTACGCAGCGCTCCCTATGAGCGCGCGCCGGCTCGCCTTGCCCTCAGCATCATGGCTAAGCTCGCCCAAACCGTTAAACCACAGGAACTTTCCAGTGCCTCTGGTCTGGCGCTTGCCCTCGGTATGTCTATGGTTGTCATCGTATCCTTGCCCGTGCTCATCGCTGCCAGCAGTCTATTCTTGGGGGCGCTCAGCAGTGCTGCCGCCCTCAATGCCATCATTCAGCAAATCGCCAGCCTCATGGCGCTCGTTGTCGCCATGTTAGATGTGCTGGTCAAAGGCGCACAGTCTATTCTGGCTACCTATCCACAAGCACCACTGCTCATGATCTCGGTAGTGCCCATCATTCTATTCTGGTTGCTGCGGGCCATGCGTGATGAAGAAGATTCCGGGTCCCACACACGGGGAGGTTAGTCATGTCTCGTCTGGATGATCGTACATTGCTCCTGCTCATCGTGCTCGGCACTATCCTCCTCCTCATCATCAATCCGGACGGGATTAGATACGCCCTCGATGTCATTCAGTCTGTCGTCATCATTGTCTTAGGCATTGTGGCGACACTCTATTTGTGGAAACGGCTCTAAATGTCTGGTAAGCGTAAGCTGTTCCTACTAGCAGTCGTTGTCATTGTTCTCGTAGTGCTTGCTAGTCTTGCCAGCCGCCTCTTTTTACGCGCAGCTTCATCTGGCGACGGTGCAGTAGTGCTGACAGGGGACTATCGCCTTGATGCTGCCGCACCCGAATCGATTTTCGTTATCGCCGATACTGCCGAGCTAACTGCTGACAGCCGTGTTCAGTCGGATGCCGCCCTTGTGGGTCGCTCACTCGTCACCGTCGCGGGGCAGGTGGATGGTGATCTCACCGTCATGGGGAGCGACATCATCATGAGTCCATCGGCTCGTGTGACGGGCGAAGTCGCCATTATCGGTACACGTGTCACTCTTGCCGGTCAGCTCGAAGGCGAAGTTTTCATTATTGCCGATACCTTGAACGTTCTTCCCCAAACCGTTCTGGGGCAAACAGTCACCGCTTGTGCCACCACGATCACGGACGAACGTACTGCTTCTCCTTCCGTTCTCCAGTGCAGCGAGGAAGATCGTGCGGCCTTAGCCTCGCTGCGAGATGGCAGCTTCTTCACCGAAGCTGTTCGCACAGCGCGCTTTTCAACTGGTGAACTGGTTTTCTCCTTACTTACAACCTTAGTGTTGGCAGCTTTTTCAGGCCTCATTGTTTCCATCTTCCCTCGTTCCTTCAGCTACATGACTGAAGCCGTCTACACCCTCCCTCGTCGCATGGCTGGGGTTGGTCTCTTGACCTTCCTACTCATTCCTGCCGTCGCTGCGCTGCTTGTGCTCGCCTTAGCCCTTCTGCCGCCGCTTGGCTTGCTTCTCTTGCTTGCCGTCGCCTTGCTGGGGTTAGCCTTTTTGATCCTCCTTGCTGCCGGTTGGATGACGATGTCCCTCATTGTCGGGGAAGCCCTGCTAATCCGTCTCAATCAGCGTTCCAGTCCCCCATTAATGACCATCATCGTCGGTTCAATCATCCTATTCGGCCTCTCGACCCTTATCTCGTTCCTGCCCTATGGCCCGCTCGTCACTTTAGGTTTTGGCTTCCTGCTCGGTTCGGTTGGTTTAGGTGCAGCCTTAGTCACCCGCCTCGGGACTCGTCCTCCGACCCGCCGTTATTTTGTGCAGGCGTGATGCTTCATGCTACACTCGGCGTATGTTCTGGACTTAAGTGAATAGGAGTGAGCCATGCGTCGTCTGAAGCTGTCCGTGTTGATCCTATTGTTTATCTTCTCGTTATTGACGTTTAGTTTCGTCTGGGCGCAGGGGAATGCCGTTCCGGGGCAGACTCACATCGTAACACAGGGCGAGACGCTGGTCGGCTTGGCTGTTCGCTATAACAAGCCTGTCACCTGCTTGCAGATCGCGAACGAATTACCCTCCCTTAATCCACCCCTTCAAGCGGGTGATGAGATCTTTATCCCCAACGATTGCTCGCTTATCAATCCCGCAGGCATTGGCGGCGGTGGCGTAGTCACAGCCGAATCCACAGCCGAAGCGACTGCTGACGCTTCAAGTGCCCTAACACCGACACCTGAATCAACTCCCGGTGCCATCCCCTTGCCTGCGCTCGTGATCGTCCAACCGGGAGATCGCCTTGCCCGCATCGCTGAAATATTCAATGTATCGCTCACCTGCTTGGTTCAGATCAACAACATCGCCAACCCCGATCTCATCTTTGTGGGGCAGCAAATATTAGTGACCGAAGATTGTGTGGATGCCGGTGGCGGCGCGGTCACACTGCCTGAGCCTGTTCCTACGCTGGCGATCACCCCCTCAGGGGATTTCGTCTGCCGCTTCGACCGTAATCCGGGGCGCATAGCCCTTGATGGCCTCTACACCGTACAGGCCGGAGATGCTTTGGACTTCATCGCCTGCGATTTTAATGTCGCCCTTGAATGTCTCATCGCCTCCAACCCGCAGCTTGAGAATCGGAGTCGTCTTTTCATCGGCGACACGCTTCAAATTGACTTGGCTTGCCCGCCGTGGCGTGACTCTTCGCTGCCAGCGCAAGGTTAAATTGTTGGTTACATGCCCCTTGCCGGTTCTTGGGCAGGGGGCGAGTGGTTGTTTGGAGGCTGGTCATGTCCAACCGTACTTGGCTCGATGCGCTGACCGACGGTCAAATCATTCGGGATTGGTTCTCACTGATTCTTCAGTTTGCCCTCGGCTCAACCTACTTTTTCTTTTTCATCTTCGGCCTCATGATCAGCCTCGGTCTGTCGGTTGTTCTTATCGGTATTCCGCTCCTCCTCTTCATGCTCGCTAATATTCGAGCCGTTGCCGCTCTCGATCAGCGTCTCATGGGTGCGCTTATAGATGTCAAAACCGCGCCGGTCACAGATGATGTTGACTTGCGAGGTGCGAACCTCGGTCAGCGCCTTGGCATGATGCTTGGCAGCTTGACCACATGGCGCAGCCTTGTCTACCTTGCCCTAAAATTCCCCGTCGGTATCGCCGCCATCAGCGCCGCTTTTATTATCCTACCCTTCCTTGCCATCGAAGTGCTCATCCTCGGCCCCCTAACCATCGACATGCGCCTTGCCACCGTTCGCCTGTTGAGAATGGTTGCCGTCGCCGCTCATCGTATCCCTGCCTTTATCCTTCCCACCGACCCGGTCGCCGCCAAACGTAAGCGCGATCTCAGCCGCCTCGAATCAACCGATTCTGCCGAACCTGCCTACTATCTTGAAGACGATGGCGAGATTGCTTATCGCCGCCAAATCTGAAAGAACATGACAGATATAGTCTGTCATACATGACAAACTGCATTACCCCATTCTTTCGCTTTGTTCGATAATTCACATTAGAACCCAATGACATGTACGACTGATTAAGGGGGTTCGTGATGGAACAGCGAATACAGCTGTCAGATAACAATTTAACAGCACAGGTCGTTCTCGCAGCTCTAGCGTTGTTCCTCATCGTGACGGTTGCCGCCAACATTCAACTCCCGCTGATTAGGGATGAAGGTGTGGCCTTAGCTTTGCTAGGAGCAGTTGGTTCGCTCATGTGCATGCGCTCGACTGGTCACGAATGGCACATCGCCACACCGAACCGCTTCACGCCCATCTTTGCAACCTTAGGGGTGCTGGCGTTGGGCTTGATCATGACCGCCTTAATTGGCATCCGGCTTCCGCTAGTCCCGGATGATCGCTCGGCTTTCTTCGCCCTGTCGACCATCCTCATACTCAAGGTCGGTCTCGTGCATTGGTGTCGTTTTCGTGGATATTGATCGAGTAGGTGAGAGGAGGGAAATCATGTTGGGCCGTAACTGGAATTGGAATAGCATCCGGGAATCAATTGGCGCGGCCATCATGATGGCTGTGACCCTCATCTTCAGCCCATTGCTCCGTCTCTGGTATACCCACTGGGGTGCGACCGAGTCTGAATCTGCTCGTTATCTGCCCGGTGATGAATTCGTGTCGCAGCCTCGCACGCGTTACACCCGTGCCATCACCATCGACGCCACTCCGGAACAAATCTGGCCGTGGTTAGCGCAAATCGGGCAGGGTAAGGGCGGCCTCTACAGCTATGAAGCGCTGGAAAACCTTGTGGGTTGCGACATTCACAATGCCGATCATGTGCTTCCGCATTATCAGCGTGTCAAAGTCGGTGATCGGGTTCGCTTAGGCCCGAAGCATAAAGGCTATCCTTTCTACTGGGTTGCCGGTGTCAAACCCAACGAAGCGCTTGTTCTCGCCTCTGGTGATGTCGTTGCCACAGCGGATGAAGTGCGCCTGCCGGATCAATTACCAGCCGAATACACCCTCACCAGTTGGGTCTTTTACCTACAGCCCATCACACCCCATTCCACCCGCTTGCTCGAACGGGGTCGCTTGACCTACGAGCCGAATAGCTGGAAGAACTGGTTTATCTGGCGTGTGATGACCGAACCCATCGCTTTCGTGATGGAACGGAAAATGTTATTGGAAATTAAGCGGCGTGCTGAAGCAGTTGCCTCAATCGGTAGGACTCCTGCACGCGCCGCTGCCTGAACCTTGTGTTCCTCGCTGCCAGTGGCGTGCTACCACTGGCATACTCCCTCCACTAGGGGTGTGGTATCTCAAACGCCACACCCCATCTTTTTGGGAATCAAAACGGGGATGCCCAAATCATCCCCGTCCCAATTTTCAGACCTTCTAATTCCTTAAATCAGTCCGCGCTTGGGTTTTTCCTTGAACGCGCCCTGAATCAGTTCTGCCGAGAAGTAATCGCTGCTCTTGCCCTCAGCCGCATATCGGTACAGCGCGGCTTGGTAAATGCCGCCCAGAGCTGACGCCACGAGGCTGATCCCGATCAGTGTCAGAATCATCGCCACCACAGCCGCTACTGCCAGTGCGCCCGAAACATTCGCCAGCACCGCCGTCAGCACCATCCCTATGATGACAATCGCCACGCTCAGCAAACCGAAGATCAAGCCCATGCTGAAGTTCGCCGCCAATTGTTCGCCCCATGTCTTTTTCAACAATCCTGCGCTCCGCTTGACTGCTTCCCACGGCCCAATGTCTTCCATCACCAGCACCGGCACCACAAGGAACGTTGCCACGCCCCACACGAAGCCGATGATTGATGTCACAATCTGGCCGATCAATCCACTGCGCTCGGAAATCGCCCGCAGTACCATACCCACAGTCGCGCTGATCGCTGCATATCCCAGAATTTTAGGAAGGCGCTGGCTGGCAATCCGGAACCCATCATTCAAAGTCGGGTTGCCCCCCTCCAGTCGGATCATCGCCGCGCCTACCAACGCCGTATTCGAGAAAATCACCACCGTATACATCACCAGATAGAACAGGAACCCCACGATCAACCCCAACACGCCGATGCCTTCTGCGCCATCGCGTGAAATGCTGTCGAAGATCCCCGCCGCAATTGTCGGAATCGCGAATGTGATCATCACAATGATGCTGCCAACGAATGAAACGATAGGGTACACGATCAACTCTTTATCAGATCGGAGTACCGTCCAACTGGCTTTCACCAGTTCCCAACTGCGGCTAAAGCTGCTAAACATATAATTCCTCCTATTCAATCTCTGGTGTTATCATTCTATCGTGCTTTTATGTATTCTGTTGCTGCGACTTTAGGCGGAAAAAGGAATTACCGGTGCGTGCATTCACCTTCAGTCTTTCACTTCTCCTCATCGCGTTTTTGCTGGGCGCTGCTCCCGCCCTCCGTGCGCAGGCGCAGTGTGGCGTCGTCACCGGCGTGTCCTTTCCCGTAGATCGCAGCGTCTTCCAACTCGTGCAGGATTACGCCGTCCCCAGCGCCCGTCATCAAGGCCGCTATCACACCGGTGAAGACTACTACGCGGGGCCGGGGCAGTCTTTCGGTCAGCCCGTCCGTGTCATCGCCGACGGTCGCGTCACCTATTCTTCCCCTATCGGTTGGGGTAGGGATGGCGGCGTCGTCATTGTCGAACACACCATGCCCGATGGCACACTCGTCTACAGCCTCTACGGTCACATGATACCCACCGACACCTATCCTTTTCCGGAACGCTATCGCTGCCTTCGAGCGGGCGATGTTGTCGGAGCCATCGGCGATGCCCGTCCCGCTCCGCACATTCACTTTGAAATTCGTACCACCGGCCCGGATATTCCCGGCCCCGGTTATTCCATCCAGCCGCCTGCTGAACTCGGTTGGTTACAGCCCTCTCGTTTTATCCTCAACTGGCAAACATGGCTGCTCTCGGCGCATCGTTGGCATGTCCAACTCCCCGAAGACAACCGCCTCGTCACACCCCCACTCATCCTCGACGATGGCAGTATGCTTCTGGCCTCGCGAGATCGCCTCCGCTATGCCAGTGCCGATGGTCGTATCCTCTGGCGTATCATCTTGGATCAAACCCCTGTCGCCCTCACCCTCGTGGATCGCCGTCCCGTCGTCGTCTATCCCAACGGCAACCTCCAGTTCATCAATTTGGATGCGAGCCTTGGCGAACGTTGGTCAGTGAGCGTTCCCTTGCAATCGCCGGCGCTGCCGTTTGCGGATCGTCTCCTTTTCCACTCCGCTGACGATACCTTGCTTGCCCTCACGCCTGACCGTCGTCAGATCGCGTGGCAGCAGTCCGGCATTC
>JAFLCH010000011.1 GCA_017303775.1 Anaerolineae bacterium
CTGCTTTGTGTCGTATTAGGCGGCCTGATTATGGCGTCTTTATACTACAATCCACGGTTGTGGCTGCAAGACTACCCCAAGCCTGTACAGGCCAAAGTGCCGCCGCTCAACGGGGAAGAAAAACGTCAGCAGCGCCTGTTGATGCTTCCGTTTCTGCTGGTCATGTTCGGTATCCCGCTGTACTCGGCTTACGTGTTGCGTAAAGAAACAGGTGCCGATTTCCTGAGCGTATATCTGCACGTTTTTACGCTGGCACAGCTATTCAACTTGTTTGATGCGGTTGTGCTGGATCTGCTGATCTTGACCTTCATGAAACCCAAATTCGCTGTGATCCCCGGCGCGGAAGGTATGGAGTATCTCTACCATGATTGGGGGATGCACCTGCGAAACTTCTTAAAGGGGGTGGTCATTTGTACAGTGATCAGCCTGCCAATTGCGGGGCTAGTCATGCTCTTCTGAATGATTACGAGATCACGTGTAGGGCGTTCTCATGAACGCCCTATTCATTTCCATTGGCGCTATTTGCCGTCGATCCAAACAGGGAGATGACCCAGTGCGATGATGTTCGACCAAGCGGCGCGATCTCCCTCGGTGAAGATCGCCGCCTCGGCGATCACTTCCGCACCGGCCTTGCCGAGGATCAGGCGCATACCCTGTAGCGTGCTGCCTGTCGAAATGACATCATCAATGACAGCGACTCTTTTGCCCGCCACCAATCCACGATCTTTTTCGTCGAGGAAGAGTGTTTGCGGCGCTCCGGTCGTGATGCTGAGTGTTTCGGATTGCAGCGCGTCGCCCATATAAGGCTTATAAGATTTTCGCAGTACGACGTAGGGCATATTGCCGAGATTGGCTGAGACTGCATGAGCCAGTGGAATGCTCTTGGCTTCCGCGGTGACGAGCACATCCGGCTGGCGGGCGGCAATTAAGGGCGCAAGGTCACGGCTGACAGCTTCAACCAGTTCGGTATCACCCAGAATATTCAGGATCGCAATTTTGACTCCGGGCTTGATCTCGAATTTACGCAGATGCCGCTTGATACCCGCGACTTCAACCTGATAGGTTTCATAGGCTGTCATGAACTTTGCATACCCCTTTTGATAAAGATGATCTAACCGTGGTCGTGAAAAATAATCTGTTCGTGTCCGATGCGCACCACATCACCGACACTGAGCATATGCGGTTCGCTGATACGAACATTATTCACGTAAGTTCCGTTGGTACTGCTGAGGTCTTCCAGAATGAAGCGATCCCCTTCGCGTTTGATCTGGCAGTGGAATCGCGAGACATTTTTGGCGTCCAGAATGATCTCGTTTTGGGGCGCACGGCCCATGCGTACCAACTCGCTTTGCAGCGGGATCGTTTGCTCACGCCATGTGATGGCAGTGGGGACGACACCCGGCTTGCGCTCGACATCCGGTGTTTTGAGCGCGCGTTCGATTTCTCGTGAACGCAGAGAGAGCGTGTGTTCGTGCTTATCGACCATGGTGTAAATGGCCTGCGTTGCCATCATTTTCCGGCTGCGGCTGTCGTAGTAATCGTCTCCGCGCTGCATTTCGGTGGCTTGTTGGACGAGCACATCCCGCTCTTCCTTCAGGTCAGGGTAGTGCAGTTGCGAGTTTTCGATAGCTTCGGCGGCTAGCTTGAGGATTTCTGAGGCCTGCTCGTAATCACCCCGGTCGGCTGCGGTCACGGCGCTGCGGCGCGCACGGGCTGCTTGCAGCATCAGCACGGAACGCTGTACATTGCCATTGGCTGATTGGGCATCTGCGTCCGCTGTGATGTTGACCACAATGGGCAGTTCGAGTGTTTGATGCCGTGTTGCTTCTGCCGTGATTTCATCATACTCAAAACGTAACCGCGCGATTTCCCGTTCACCGATTTCATGCAGGGCAGGGATTGAAATTTCAAGCACCAATGTCTTGATCTCGTTACCGTAAATATCCCCCAGTGTGAAAGAAATGTTGCGTCCGTCACTGTGCATGTTGTAGGCGTTTAGCTGGTTGACTGTGGCGATGTAAGGGGTGGTCTCTACGGTAACAGTGAGGTTTTGCCCGACCACATTCAGCAAATCACGCAGTTCTTCTTTAAAGATGGTAGGGGTGACTTCGGGACTTTCGATGAAGTAGAAGGCTCCACCACCCGCGTCTGCCATCGCAATGAGCAGGTCTTCATTGAAATCGGTTCCCAGCCCCATAGTGGTGGTAACAATTTTTTGCTGGCGTTTTTGGCGGGCAAGGCTCACGAGTTGATCAGAGTTTGTGATGCCACGATTTGCCAGTCCATCTGTCATCAGGATGACACGGTTCAGATAGTCATCTTGAAGATTGGATTCGACGAGGGTGCAGCCTTGCAGCCAACCCCCGCTGAGATTAGTCATGCCGCTGGCCTTCATCTGGCTCAAGCGCTGGATGATGGCATCTTTATGCAGCACCGGTTCTGGCGGAACGAGGGTTGCGACCTGTTCATTGTACAGCACGATGGAAAATAGGTCGTTTTCGGTCAGATGCTGGACAAGAAATTGAGCTGCTTGACGTGTATATTCAATCTTATCCCCTGCCATTGAACCGCTTCGATCCAATACAAGGCTGATATTCAATGGGCGGCGGTGCTGCTCATGCGAATCGGCATCCGAAACCAAACGCGCCAACAGATAAATTTTGTGCGATCGCTCGACGGTGAGCACATCATAATCGAGCGCGAAATCCGCTTTCATTCGTGGGTATTCCCATCGTATAGCTGCATATCCGTCTTGTATTGTAATCTATTCTTTTGCTCTGTCTACCTTAATGAGTCTATGACGGTACTCAAATAAGTACAAAAACATGACACTTTTGTGTTTGTCACAATCAAGAGGGAATATGCCTGAAGATTTCAGCCGCAAATCTTCAGGCAAAGGGGAATTAATGTGCTGCGTAAACCGGGTCGGGAATTGTCCCATTAACGAGGGTGCCATCGACCAGTGTTAGGGTACGGTCAGTCCGCTCTGCGATTTTGGAATCATGCGTGACGATGACAACAGTGGTGCCGGATTGCTGCCGGATGTTTCGCAGCGCTTCCATCACCATCGCGCCTGATTCGCTGTCGAGGTTGCCAGTCGGTTCATCCGCGAGCAGCAGGGGCGGGTTATTAGCAAGCGCGCGGGCGATGGCCACACGCTGCTGCTGGCCGCCTGATAACTCGGATGGGCGATGACGCATGCGATCTTTCAGACCGAGCATATCGAGCAGTTCTTTAGCGCGTTTTTCTGGCTTAAACTGCGGCTTGCGGGCGAATTGAATAGGCAGGGCGACATTTTCGAGCGCCGTAAGCGTCGGGATGAGGTTGAAGAACTGGAAAATGAAACCGATTTTTTCGTTACGAATTTCCGTCAGGCTGTCTTCGTTCATCCGGCTGATGTCAGTCCCGTCAATCTCAATAGTGCCGTGGGTGGGCGTGTCGAGGCCGCCAATCAAACCTAAAAGCGTGCTTTTACCACTCCCTGAAGGGCCGATGATCCCCACCATCTCACCGGCATAAATTTCCATATTCACACCACGCAACGCATGAACTGTGTACTTTCCAAGTGGGAGTTCTTTTGAAAGTTCGTGTGCGCGGATAATGATCCGTGAATTCGTCATACGATCATGATCTCCAATTGCGTTCAAAAATTCTCATGTTCTTTAATACGCACAGCCTGAGGCGAATGTTGCATCCAATGCCTGTCCGAGCATCCCTCATTAAACACGAAGTCCGCCAGCTTGAGGTGAATTCTCATACGGTACTCATGCTTGCTTGTTATTTTATTCACAATTGTTTGTGAAGAAATGTGCAAAAGTGGAGGGCACGATGTTCAACGAACAAGGTTTATATCGGACATTCTTACACCTTGACCGCCGGATCACCCAATGGATGGCGGAAAATGGTGTGAAGCTGTTACGAATTAGCCTCGGAATTGTCTTTTTGTGGTTTGGCGTCATCAAGTTTGTCCCCGGCCTAAGCCCCGCAGATGAACTCGCAACCCGCACCATTTCTGTCCTAACCTTCGGGATCATACCACCCGAAATCTCGCGCCCAATGCTGGCGTTGTGGGAATCGCTCATCGGGTTTGGATTTTTGACCGGGCGTTATATGCGGGTTACGTTGCTGCTGTTGTTTGTGCAAATGTTGGGCACAGTCACCCCCTTAGTATTATTCCCTTCCGAGACATGGGGGCAGTTCCCCATCTCGCCAACACTAGAAGGACAGTACATACTGAAGAATATCGTATTGATTACTGCGGGGATTGTGATCGGGGCAACGGTACGAGGCGGTGGCCTAACCGATGATCCTACCATACTGGGCAAACGGAACCGGAGTTCTAGCGCCCCGATGGTTGGTGAGGTTGAATAGGAGGATTGTGATCCTCTAGGGAACTTTCTGCCAAGCGGATGAAAGCCATGACAATGTCAGAACGGGTAACAATCCCAACGAGCGTTTCATCCTTCATGACCGGCAGGCTGCTGATCTGGTTTTCGACCATGAGTCGCGCTGCATCTTCCGCCCTCGCGTCCGGTGGAATAACAATGGGAGCCGGCGTCATAATCATGCGCACCTGAAGATGATTGACGAGTTCTTCATCCTGCCATCGTTCGCGCATAATATAGGGCGAGTTGAGCGCCGTCCGGCAGTCTCGGTCGCTGATGATGCCGATCAGGTGGTTCTCATTGCTGAGGACGGGTAGGTGATGGCAGCCGATTCGCTCCATAATATCGAGCGCTTCTCGAAGTGTGCTATGCAGGCGTACCGTGCTTGGTTTTGCCGTCATGATGTCTGATACGTTCATGGGCACTCCCCTTGTTGAAAAAGAAAGCCTGCCACTGGCCCAGAAGGGTGAGCAGGCTTAAAAACCTCAAGCCTCAAGATTCCATTCAAACGTTGAGGCTTGTGTGTTGCTAATATTCTCTAGCCGTTGGCGATTTCACTGGAACGAGATCGCACCAACATGCGGAAAACATCAGATTCAGTCAACATGCCAATCAGCGTGCCAGTTTCATCCAGCACGGGCAATCCACTGATCTTCTGGTCCAACATGATCTGGGCGGCGTCAATGATCGATTGATCTGATCGGATTGTTGTGACGTGATGCGTCATGACCTTGTCGACTGTTAGTTGTGCCCAGAGGTAGTTCAACTCCCAGATGCTGAGCGTTGTAGCATCCGAAGGGCTGGCTTCACGTACATCGCCAATGGTGATGATCCCAACCAGTCGACCATGATCCACAACCGGCAGACGGCGCACACCATGTTCTTTCATCATTTGGTGCGCGTTGCTGATTGATGCCTCAGGCGTAATGGTTAGCACAGGCTTCGTCATCCAATCCCGTACGATTACGTTGTCGAGCATTTCTCACCTCTTTTACCGATGCGCTAAACCATGACGGTTAATGCATGGATTTGTATTAACCATACAACAGCAAATGAGGCAGGGGGTACTGCTAACTATCACGCCCTTCACATGATAGATGTATATCATCAACACGAAACGAGAACCGTAATCGGTTCACGATTCGGTTTGTTTTGTCAAAAAGATTGAAGGGTACTACATAGCTCTCAGTGGGATAATGATCGCTAAGCGCGTACCGGAACCCGGTACGGAATCAATCTCAATCCGTCCGCCGTGTAAAAGTGCGCGTTGGTGAAGATTTCGCAGCCCCAAACCACCTTCTTTGCTCGTCGCATCAGGGCTAAAACCGTTGCCATTATCTTCTACCACACATTGAAAGGTATAGCCAACTTCTTCGACATCAATCCGTATAACCGTTGCCCCGGAGTGCCGGACGGCATTACTGATGGCTTCGTTTGCCATTTGACAGATAGCCTCGAAAACGGTTGGCGAGAAGGGTGGTGTTTCGTCTCCAGCATTCAATTGGACCGAAAGCGTGTCAGGCGTGTGTAGCCGGCTCAGGATTTCCTCGAAGCACTCACGAATGGTCGTGGTGTTTTTTCGCTCGCCGTGGAGATTATGAATATAGAGGCGAATATCTTCGATTACATGATTCAGGTTATCAATAGTCTCCGTGAGTTCACTGGTGACTTGCGTGTCGTTGTGACGAATCAAATCCAGATGCATCCCAATCGCATATAAGGACTGGATGATCCCGTCGTGCAGTTCCATGCCGATACGTTCGCGTTCTTCCAATAACGTTAAGCGTCTTTGCTGATCATTCAATTGTGAACCCGCAATAGCGACGGCGGCGTAACCGGCCATGGTTTCGATGATCCATTCATCGCGTTCATCAAATGGCTTGCCATCAATTCGGTCACATAGGTAAAGCGTGCCTAATAGCTGCTGCCCGATCAAAATAGGCACACCCAGCAGGCTGGTCATTTGTGGATGCGCTTTACAAAATCCAATTGAACGCTCGTCATCTTGCATTCGCTCCAATCGAATAGCTTTGCGTTCCTGCATAATCGCGCCGATTAGACCGTTCCCGCGCGGAAGATGTGTCAGACGTGAATGCTCTTCTGGGGTTAATCCCGTGGTTTTGAAGTAGCGGAGACCGCCTCTGCCGTCGGGGACACCAAGTGCTGCGAAACGCGCATTCACAAGGTCTTGTGAAACCTGAGCGATCCGTTCGAGCACAACCTCGAGTTTGCCCGCTTCCGCCGCATACATAACGGCGGATGCAATTTCTCGCAATTGAGGTAATATGACAGATGTATCATAATTTTGAGGATGGGTGTCACTAGGTGTCATATTTTGGATTTCCGTATACTTAAAATATTGCGCCTATTGTAACGTCAAATTCTCATACTGTCTGGTAAGGAATAAACCGATGTCAAACCAGGTTCGTATTCTGATTGCTGATGACCATTCAGTAGTTCGGGCTGGTCTTCGTGCCCTTTTGGAGCGACAAGATCGTTTCCATGTGATCGCTGAAGCTGGCACAGGAGAAGAAGCGATACATAAAGCTCAGGAACTTCGGCCCGATGTAGCAGTTCTTGATGTCCGGATGCCCGGTGTTTCTGGGATTGAAGCATGTCGACAGATTATCGCATCTGTTCCCGGTTGCAAAGTCATTATGCTCACTTCATATGCTGAAGATGAACTGTTATTTGCCGCGATACAGGCCGGCGCTTCAGGATATGTTTTGAAACGGATCGGCGATCATGAACTGATTCTGGCAGTCGATCGCGTCAGTCGTGGCGAAGGTATGCTTGACCCTTCAATGACAACCAGTGTTTTTAGCCAGATGCGTAAAGCCGGAGAAGCTCAAAATGCGGCGGCATTTTCTGAACTCACTTCACAAGAATTGGCTGTTCTCGCGCTGGTTGCCGATGGTCTGACGAATCGCCAGATCGCCATGAAGATGTATCTGGGCGAGGGAACAGTGCGCAACTATGTGAGCAGCATTCTTTCCAAAATTGGTGTTGCCAACCGTGCCGAAGCGGCGGCTTATGCAGTCAAACATAATATCCGTGAATTGGTTCCGCCCAGCGACAGTGGTAAATCGGGTTAAGTTTCTAAAACAAGCCGGCGCACGAACTTTCTCGTGCGCCGGCTGTTTTTATAGACTGTGGAACACGGCTTAGCCGAACCCTTTAGGCGCCGGCTGGCACTTTACCTTGCTCTTTCGTCTCTTTTGTCTTGGGTTCGCGGCTCGGAATGACATACACCGGGCAGGGTTTGGCGTTTAGCACCTTGTTCGTAACACTGCCAAACAGCCACCGATTAATGCCAGATCGCCCGTGTGTAGACATCACGATGGCCTCGACCTGATGCTTTTCCGCCAGCTTGACGATCACATCTGCCGGGTCACCCAAGGTGGCTTCGGTTACGACTGTGTAACCCTGCTTCATGAGTTTGTCGGCAATGCCTTCCAGATAGTGTTTGGCATAGGGGAGTAAGTCGTTCTTAGTCGTTTCATAGTCCGGAATCGTAACGGGCGGGTAATACCCATACACAGGAACATCCGGAACCTCAACCGCCGAGATCAGAGTCAAACGTCCTGTAGGTTCGAGGATCGACAGCGCGTGGTTGAGTGCTTCCTCCGCCAATTGAGAACCATCCAGCGGTACTAACACATGTTTCAACATGCTGATTTCTCCTCATCTAAACTCAATACGCAATATTTATCTTCAATATAGTTCTCGATACCCTGTTCCCATAGTACCGAACGTCTTGCCACGGGTAGTATATTCGTCACTATCCGTTCCCCACCCTTTTTTCTACACTTGTGGACAGTAACGTACATCAACTCTGAGCGGAGGAAATCAGCCATGAATTGGCAGGCAAGACGTATTTCACCACAGGAAGCTGCTGGTCGAATTGTATCGGGTCAGCGAGTGTTCTTGACCGGTAATTGTTCCACACCACAGCGTTTTCTGGCTGCCCTGCGTGACCGCTATCAAGAACTGAAGTCAGTTGAATTGGTACAACTGCTTGATCTGGGCGCTGGTGACTATATAACCGAGGAAATGGCTGACCATATCCGTATCAACAGTCTCTTCATCAGCAGTAAAGTGCGGCGCTTGGTGAACGCTGGGGTTGCTGATTTCACGCCTATCTTTTTATCAGAAATCCCGAATCTATTTCGCTCTGGCCGTCTTGTGCTAGATGTTGCCGTTATTCATGTCAGCCCACCGGATGAACATGGTTATTGTTCCTATGGTGTAGAAGTCGGTGTTACCAAGAGTGCTGCCGAAAGTGCCGGATTGGTAATTGCGGAAGTGAACCCCAAGATGCCGCGTACTTTGGGAGATAGCTTTATCCATGTCAACCAGATCGATTACTTTATTGATGTGGATTATGACCTTCCTGAAATACAACCGGAACCGACCTCGGAAGTTCAGGACAGAATTGCCGGTTATATCGCGGAATGTATACCGGATGCAGCCACACTTCAAACAGGTATCGGTGGTATTCCTGATGCGGTTTTGCGCCGCCTGACCGGGCATAAGAATCTCGGCATCCATACCGAGTTATTCTCAGCAGGCGTCATGGATATGATCGAAGCAGGCGTGATTACGAACGCCGCCAAGACTCTACATCCCGGCAAAGTCGTGGCCGGCTTTGTCCTCGGCAACAAGGAACTGTATCGCTACATTAATGATAATCCGGTGATCGAGTTGCATCCCACCGAATACGTGAATGATCCCTATATCATCGCCAAGAACGACCGGATGGTATCGATCAATTCCGCGCTAGAAGTCGATTTGACCGGCCAAGTTTGTGCCGACAGCATCGGTTCTAAGTTTTTCTCAGGGGTCGGCGGGCAGTTGGATTTTGTGCGCGGCGCTTCTCGTAGCAAAGGTGGGATGTCCTTCATCGCACTGCCCAGCACCGCCAAAAATGATACCATCTCGCGCATCGCAACTACGCTCAAACTGGGTTCGGGGGTAACGACCACGCGTAATGATGTTCGCATGGTCGTCACAGAATACGGTGTGGCGGATCTCTATGGCCGCTCCATCTCAGAGCGAGTTCAAGCCCTTGTGAACATTGCTCACCCACGCTTCCGTGATGAACTAATGGAGTACGCTCGGTCGCAGAATTATGTAGGTAAGATATTCTCCATTAGCTAACAACTTGGGCCGAATCAAAAGGCGGAGTTCATATACTTCCGCCTTTTTGATTCCATAGTTTCGTTGCTGTTGCGGGCAAATAAATGGAAACCGGGCGTATCGAACGCCCGGAAATTTTTTCTATTCAATTGTATGTATCAGTTTTCTAGCTCAAATAATCACGCAGGTTATGAGCCAGTCGAGGATGACGCAAGCTGCGAAGAGCCTCTTTTTCAAGTTGGCGAATGCGTTCGCGGCTCAAACCAAATTTATTGGCAATTTCTTCCAGTGTGTGTGGCTCACCACCGCCTAAACCAAAACGGAGGCGGAGAATATGGCTCTGTCGAGGTGTTAGCTCACTGAGTACTTCTTCAATCGTTTCTTGAAGCAAATGTTGTGTTGCCGAGTCCACGGGACTGGGAGAGTCCTGATCCTCAATAAAATCACCGAATTCACTATCCCCATCATCACCAACAGGCCGCTCCAGCGCGATCGCGTGTTGGCTCGCGTCCATCATCCCCCGGATACTATCGGCTGGAAGATCCATCTCCATCGCAATTTCTTCAGGCGATGGACGGCGGCCAAGCGATTGTTCGAGGTTTTGGGCGGTTCGGTACATCTGGCGGATACGTTCGGTCATGTGCAGAGGGATGCGGATGGTGCGGGTCTTTTGAGCGAGGGCACGGGTGATCGCTTGGCGAATCCACCACGTTGCATAGGTGCTAAACCGATTACCACGTTTGTAATCGTATTTATCCACCGCTCGCATCAACCCGACGTTACCTTCTTGAATCAAGTCGGGGAAGGGAAGTCCCTGTCCCATGTAACGCTTGGCGATACTCACCACGAGGCGGGTGTTTGCCCGTCCGAGATGCTCACGTGCCGATTGCCCCTCAAATATCAGGCGATCCATGTGAGCTGCCCACGACATACCGTACAATTCGCGGGAACCATTCCGGTGAAGACAACGACGGGCTTCTTTGCCCATCTCGATCCGTTTTGCAAGTTCAATTTCTTCCTGCGCTGTCAAGAGGGGTTCTTGAGCCATCTGGCGGAAGTATAACCCAACCGGGTCATCTGCGGAGACCGCATTAATATCGCCTACGCCGGGGTCCTGTGGCAATTCTTCAGGTTCAAATTCCATCTCTATATCATCACCCATGCCTAACCCGGCACGCATCGGTGGTTCATTTTCCTGTCGGATTTCGACACCCAGTTCGTCGAGTTCGAAGAGAACATTTTCTATAGTGCTAGCATCATCTCCTTCTTCATCTAGTACCTCTAGAACATCATCGAACGTTAGATAGCCCCGCTGATCGGCCCGGTTCATGAGTTCCTGTATCAAATTGGTACCCTCGTTGTACTTGATGTTTTTATTACTTCCGGTTAGGAACCATGTAACAAGTTGTAACACTGTTCACAACCGCCTAAACGTTTTCATTTTAACATGGATTTTGTTGTTTTGTGAATAAACCATGAATAAGCACATGCGTAAGATGGTATCATATTCTCATGTATAATTAAGGTTTCTTAATCTTCATCCCGTCACTTACCAAAAAATTCTGAAATTCGTGCTAAACTTGAGTTGAAGCTGTTGCATTATCGAAACCCTCGATTATCATGATATATAACGTGTTTGGTCCTATATTAAGGTAAACCAATGGCGACTCGACGTTTTACTGGCGATCTCCCCCCTGATCCTGATAATGGCTATAACAATCAGGTTCCTGTTCAACCTGCGGCCCCATCAGCCCAACCCGCTCGCCCTCAATCCGCTCCCCGCGTGCCGGGGCAGCGTCAAGCGGCTCACCTACCGCGCACCCTCACACAGGTTCTCAATGAAGCCAACGAACGCGTCATTCAAGGTGATCTGGTCGATTATGTCCCCATGTCTACCGGCTTTGATCCTCTCGATGGCTTTATCGGCGGTGGCTTGCGCAAGACCGAGCTAACACTCCTCGGCGGAGCACAGGGCATCGGTAAGACGATTGCGACACTCCAGATTGCTCGTAATATCGCCATGCGCCCGGATCAATACGCCTTCTATCTCTCCTATGAACACACCGAGACTCACTTGATGCATCGCTTGTTGTGCATGGAAAGTGTCAATCCCCCCGAAATCGACATCAGCCGTGGCGTGAAGCTGCGAGATTTGTACCAGATCATTGTGGCGGAACGTGCCAAAGGCTTCATGGGGCGCGACCCGAACGCCCCCGGTTCCTTGCAAGCCATCTTGAAAGAGAACCCCCGCACCGCTCCTGCCTTAGCTCGTATGTCGCGTTATGCCGACCGCATGATCCTCGTCAAAGCCAGCCCTGCCGTCACCACCTTGAAAGCCATCAAAGAAATGACCGCCAGATTGTGTGATGCCACCGGCGGCAACGTCAGCGTCTTCGTCGATTATCTGCAAAAGGTTGCCGTTTATCCCGAACGCCCCCGTGATGAAAATGATAAAGTCACCATCATCGTAGAAGGCCTCAAAGACATCGCGCTCTCCCTCGATGTCCCCGTCTGGTCAATCGTCGCGGCGGATCGTGAAGGCTTGAAGAGCAAGCGTATCCATCTCTTCCATCTGCGCGGCAGCAGTGCCTTGGATTACGAGTCCGACATTGCCATCATCATGAACAATAAGTACCATATCCTCTCGAAGGATCATGTGGCCTTTAATCCCTATACCGCCAAGCAGTTTCGCGATTGGGTTGTTTTTACGGTGGAAAAGAATCGCGCCGGTCGTGCCATGCAGGACATGGAGTTCCAATTACACGGTCAGCACTTCACGTTCGACCCCCGTGGCCAGAAAGTGCAGCAGCAGCTCATTGACGATAAAGTCATCGAGAGTTAGGATTTTTCCACTACTCGGGTTGTTCAAAGGGCGCACACAATGCGCCTTTTTCATTCTTGATCAATTGGTGTCCGGACGATTCAATAACCTCATGCCAGCTTCACACCTTCACTTCTATTCCGAATCCGATACACGGGAATCGCTATGAGCCTGAAAACGGTTACACGCTATCTTGTCGAAAATCTGCGAATGGTGAAAAGCGTTCGCTCGGTCAAAATCTTGGATGTCGGTTCGCTTCTGGTGAATGTGGCCCACAGCGGCTTTCATGAAGACATTGTCATTTATCTCCTCGCCGGAGAATTATCCACCGGCTTCATCAAGAAAACACTCAACGCCAATACCCGCGCCGATATGCACACCCTCTACATCCTCTCCTTCGACCTGATTACCGAAGACGGTCAAACGCCTGTCATGAGCGATGGACTGAAGTTTTTGATGCAGATCTTCGGCGGCAAACTCTACGCCTTTACCACCATTCAGGACGCCGTTGTTGTTTTTCCGGTTGTTGTGGAGCGGGATCGCATCATTCGCCAGCCGCCCGTCCGCCTCGCCGACTTGAGCGGAGATTTCGTGGCAATCGAGTCGGATTACATCATGGGTGTGCGCAACGTTGCCGGTTTCGCCCCCCCGCGTGAAAGTCACGTCCATGTCGAGCGTCCTATCAATAATCCCCTTCAGGAGTTTTACGATCTGCTCGGTGTTTCCACAGACGCCAATCTCGATGATGTCAAGAAAGCCTATCGCCGCAAAGCCCGCAAACATCACCCCGACACCGATAAGTCACCCGGTGCCACCGAACGCATGCAGCAAATCAACGATGCCTATGCCCGTATAATCGAACATCTCGAAGAGGTTGGGTAAACGATGTGTTAGGGGTAGGGGAGTAGGGCGATCTTTCACGAGATCGCCCTCTTTTTTATGATGCGTCCACTTCCACCACATCACGAAGACGGAAGTGGTTCAAGCGCGAGAGTTCGCGCACCTGTTGTTCAGCGCGGTAGCTGCTGCGGACAAGCGGGCCGCTTTCCACCCACTTGAAACCGAGTTCCAAACCGATCTTCTGAAACGCGTCAAATTCTTCCGGCAGATAGAACCGTTCAACCGCCAGATGTTTTTTGCTCGGTTGCAGATATTGACCAATCGTCAGAATATCCACACCCTGTCCGGCGAGGTCTTGCATCACCTGCACGACTTCTTCAAACGTTTCCCCCAGCCCCACCATAATCCCGCTCTTGGTGAGCACCAGCGGATCGAGCTTCTTCGCGTTCCCCAGCGTTTTCATCGCCCATTCGTATTTATCCTGTGGCTGCACCTTCTTGAAGAGTCGCGGCACAGTTTCCACATTGTGGTTCAAGATTTCCGGCTGAGCGTCCATGACCGTTTTTAAGTTGTCTTCGTTGCCCTTGAAGTCCGGTATCAGCACTTCAATGCTGCACCCCGAATGGATCTTCCGGATGCGCTTGATCACCATCGCGAACAGGGGTGCGCCCCCGTCAGCCCGTTCATCACGGTTGACGCTCGTGATCACGACATGCTTCAGCCCCAGCGCCCGCACCGACTCCGCCACGCGCAGCGGTTCAGCCCAGTCAATCGGGTTAGGTCGCCCCGTCTTAATATCACAGAACCCGCAGGATCGCGTACACGTATCGCCTCCCATCAGGAAGGTTGCCGTGCGCCGTCCCCAGCATTCGGCAATATTCGGGCATTGTGCTTCCTCGCACACCGTGTTCAGCTTCTGGTCACGCATCAACGAATACACTTCTTTGTACTCTTGGCTGGCCGGTGCGCGAACTTTGATCCACGGCGGTCGCCGCCGGGGATGTTCTGGGTCAGGTTGCCATCCTTCTACGGGTGTATTGGGGATGGCGTTCGGGTCAATCAGGTTTGTCACAGTAACCTCTGTGTAAATCGTAAGCGAATGACATAAACAGGATTATAACGCACGGATACTAATGCGTCATGATCTGTACCTCCGATGGTGTGGTATTCATTTCCCTTACAATCACCCGCCAGAAATAGTAAATGCATCCTTCTCGGCTGGCGGCAAAAACCACTAACCGGATAAAGGGCAAAATCAGCGCTTGTGTCATAGCGCTCACCCCCATCCCCTCCAGCCAGTACGGCGCAATATTGAACCCGATCAAAAGCGTGAGCACATACGTGCAAACTTGGCAGACGAGGTACAGGATCAATGCCGCCGCCCCCGCGTCAATCCGCCGCGTCGTGAAGGTTGGAACCAGCATACCAACCACAACCGCTAACACAATCGACTGTACATGGTCGATATAGATCGCCGCCCCCATCGTGACCAGATACAGCGGCACGACAACCTGAGCCAGTGCCGACTCGCCATCGACCGGGTTGATGATGCCCATCGTGCTCGTCGCGATCATCATCAGCGTCAGCGTGAAGAATCCCCGTATAACCCACGCCCCCAACGATTGCAGCTGTTCAAAAGACTCGTTGCGGAACAGGTTGGCCGACATGATGGCTCGGTTAATCCCTATTCGCCCCGCTGGCGTCAGCACCAGTAACTCGTACATCCCGTTTTCGCGTTCATACGCGATGCTCCCCGCGATCTGAACCGCCCATCGAATCCCGTAAACCCCGCTTAAAAAAACCATCCCCGGCAGCAGGATGATAGGACTCAGGACGATGAAGGCACACCCCACATACCACGGCATGATGACCTGAGGCATCGTCACAATTCGCTGGTACACGGGGTGGCGCACCACCGGGGTTTGTACCCAGCGCCACAATTTCCATGTCATACTCAAACTGGATTCCTTTGTTACTGGATGTTGAACGCCACATCCAATTCGGGTCTGGCGAGTCCGCTTAACTTCCCCATCAGTTTCATCAGCGCCTGTATGACACTCTCATGGATTCCAACAAGCAGTGCAATCCGAATGATCATAAGACTGATCTCTGCCGCTGCCCCATACCAACCCAGTCTACTGTAAAGATCCGGCAAAATCGTCAAGCCAAACAGTGCCACGAACGCGTAACAGCACATTTTGATGAGGAGATAGATACCGAACGCATACAACCCCGCGTCCAGCCGGTTGCCGCTGTAAAAGGGCAGCGCTAGCCCGATTAAGCATCCAATGATGACCGACTGAATGTATTCGGCGTACAAACCTGCACAGGCCGTCACCACATAAAACACGGTCATGAAGTTCGGCAATACAAATTCTGGAAAAGGAGTCATAACCAGAATCAGCCCTAACATGAGCGAAAATGCCGCGCTCAGTACCAGTGCAATAAGGATCGAATACCACACGATCTGGGTGAGTTGGTCGAATTCCCGCTGGCGGTACAGTGAACTGGTACAGATCACCCAGCTCGCGCTTAAAGAGCCTTGAGGCAGTAGCGACAGCAAGTCGTAGCTGCCGTCCTCACGCCTCCCCGCGATTGCCCCGCTCACCCGCATCGCGCATTCCAGCCCGTACAACAATCCCGAAACGCTGATGAAGAATGGGATCACCATAACCAGCAGCAGGGGCATAAACTCGCCGAGAGCCATCACCGCGCCGATCATGAACCCCGCCCAGCTTACATATCGCCGTCTGCGTCGTTCAGGCAGCAGCACCACCCGCCGAAATAGAGGATGTGTCGCCGGTGGGTTATTGAGCGCGCGCCATAATTTGCGTGTGACCATAATTTAGTATCCGGTTGTCGCGCCGTCTCTTCAAACCTCGGCAGGCGCGGGCAGGATAAAACCATCATCGCTCATTGTAAGCGCAGATCGCCCCGTTTGGCTAAATCAATCACCCCGAATGGCTCATCGCTGCCTTTCACCAACTCGCCGCGTGATGAACTTCAAAAAAGTCTGCCTTTTGCCCACAAACCATTTTCTAACCATCCACCTACCGTCTTAACAATCTTGCCCCCTCAATCGGTTAGAAAATTCGTCGCCAAATAGTGACCATTTGGTAACCCTAAACCAGATCATTTGTGCTATGATAGTCTTGGCGTCCGTTCCATCAGCCCGGCGCCGCGCATCTTAACAACCGCATACCTTACCATCGGTGACCACAGTAGGGACAGCATCCAATACTGTTCGGCATCACGCCATTCCCGACCACATCGGCACGTTCTCCCGATCATGCCCTGTATGGCGGTTGTGGCGGCCTTGTCAATGGCAATCCCCCTCATTCCCGCCGCCTTTTTTGTCGGCGGCGACGACGACGACGACGACAAACGCCCCCCTCGGCGGCAATCTCGCCTTCTTCCCGCCTCTTTTTTCAGCCGCGCTGCTGCCGCTGCTGCTGCAAAACCGCTGTGGCGTGGGACTGATGACTTATAACGTGCCTCTTCTTGGCACTAGAATGCCAATGCCATTGCCGCCAATGACGCCAGTTCAGCCAATTTCGCCCTTGCGCCGTGAACCACTTCCCGTCACGCTCGCCTATTCCCGCCGCATTTCACCGCCACGCCGCCGCCGCCGCCGCCAACCCCCTCGTGCGTAACCTTACGGCGCTAATCCCCACGCAATCGGGTTTGCGCCGCCGAGGGTCGGGAAGATCCCTTCGCTCAGCGCGGTGAAGACGCCCGTCTCAATGTTCAGCGCTAACAACAAATAGCCTTTATCATCGCCGGGGACATTTCCGCCCAATGCCAGATGCGTACTGTCGGGTGACCAGATCAACCGTGCTGGGCTGGGTGTGTGCTCCATCGTCTTAAAATCGCAGTATGAGCGCAGCGTCCCATTCGCGATGTCGAGGACATGAATTTGCCCCTCTCCGGCGTTTGTTTCCGGATCAGCGCCGTTCAGCGGTATCACCCAGAATGCCAGATAGCGGCTGTCTGGCGACCAGCTCAAGTCCCCGCCGCTTCGCCCGTTGATTCGCACCGCCCCGTACTGGCTGTTCAAATCTGTCCACTGCACCGGTTCGCTTCCGGCGCTCGGCTGCACAGCAAAAATCTCGCTCCCCACCGCGCCGGTTGCTGCATCAGTCACCCCCGGTGCTGCGTACCCGAACCACTGGCCGTTCGGTGACCATGCCGCCGCTTCATAATAAGGCTTGGCTTCCCCCAGCTCCACGTAACCGCCCACCCGGCTCTCCGCGTCCCGTGTATCGAGGTTCAGGATCGCCCGTGTGAAAGTGTCGTCCGCTTGGTCAACCACCAGTCCCCATCGCCCGCCCGGCTGAACCGAAATAACACTCTCAACATTCAAATATTCCCGATCCCCTCCGGTTTCAGGTTGTAAGTAAGCATCTTTCGTCGGTGTCCAGACCAGCAGCGTGTCCGCTGACCACCATTCGACATCCGCTGCATACGGGATGAGCGGGGTTCTTTGGGTGCCGTCGAGTCGCATTTTGGCATAAACATCCGTTGTCGAGTCCACATAGGTGATCCACCGCGAGTCGCGTGACAGCCGGCAGTTCGTCCCGCACGGGCGGGTTTCGGGCAGCGGGTAGCGCCGGTTGCTGTCGATGTTGTAAACCCACATACTCGCGCTGTCGAAAGACGTCAGGATGATTCCCCCCGGCTCATAAGCCGCGCCGCGTGTTTGAACGCCTGTACCGGGGCAGACTTGCAGCAGTTGTGCCGCAGCTTGGCCCGCCTTTGGCATCATGACCAACAAACAGGCACATATAAACCAGCATGAATATCGAAGGAGGCGGATGGAGTCAAAATGAGAGAGGCTGCGAGGCGACATACGTTTGTTCAGCTTGAATAGTTGTTGCGGCGAAGCATAACATAATTTGTCACAGATCATCCAATCCACCAAAAGTAAATTCCGTTGTTCTCTCTTTTCCCTAATCCCGAATCCAGCTCAGTATTGACGGGTTGTCAGGTAAATTGGGAAGCGTAAGGGTGTTTTTGAGTTCAATTCCCCATGGAACAAACCGAATCCACCCATAAATTACCCCTATCAGCTTATCTTAATGAACCGGTCAATCATTATAAGAGATGATATTCTTGTTAGAATTTGTTGATCTTGCTGAAATTTATGTGTTTTGGGGTGGGAATTTGGTACACTTAATGCACGAACGTGAAATTGGTATGATACAGTAAATTAAATAGTAAGTGCAGTGCCTATGTAAAGGCGTCATTTTATGAATAAAAGGCTCACCTCAACATATCCGGCAGTTCGCGACGAGATTGCCGAAGGGTCGCCTTTTTCTGGTGATTTGAAGGAACCTGCTAATCCGATCCATACCACGAGCAGCCCTGTAATTAAGACGGATGGTGGCGTACCACCCTCTGCGGAAACCGGGCTTATTCCGGCTGTGGTTATCGCCCGCTACGAAGGACGCGATAATTCAGAGTCACAAGATGCTTCGCGCACAACTGAAGAAACACAGGTTGCGCCGCTCAACCAGAAAGCGACTCAAACTATGACGGACCGGCTTCCATCCGTTCTCATCATTGAAGACACCACCGAGTTGGCTGAAGTTATTCAAGCCACTCTTGAACGTATGAACATGAAAACCATGCACGAGACGCATGGTGGTAAAGCGATCACCCGCTTTAACGATTTACAACCGGACGTCGTGCTCCTCGACATTGGCTTACCGGATATGAGTGGGTGGAAATTCTTGGAAGCCATCAAAGAATCGCACCGCGAACAGATGCCCATTATTATCGTGATCACTGCTTATGGTGATCCTGCTAACCGTCTCGTAGCGAAGTTTCAGGGTGTTCAAGAGTATCTTATAAAGCCATTCACTGCGGATGAAGTGGAACGTGTCGTTTCTGCTGCGCTCAAGAGCCGGACTGCATGACCGCTTCCCGCATGGGAAATAGGTGGCTGCTGTTCGGTTTTTTATTCCCGCTTTTTCTATTGACTCCTACCCCCGATCATTTTTCACAACTTATTCGAGACAATGTACTTGCCAATCGGCCTGCTCAGGCCCTATACCAGATTCACGCCCTTGTATTGGATCAGGGTTGGACAGCGGATTTAGCCTTGCAGGCTGGTGATCTTGCCTATGCTTCTGGTGATATGCAGTCCGCGGCTTCCTACTGGGAAATGGCCTTGAATCTTCAACCGGGTAACGGGACGCTAACCCGGCGTCTGTCCCTGCATTATCTGGACATGGAATATTGGTCACAGGCTGTGCGCATGCTCGACCAGAGTGTTGTGCTCGATGCTGACGACAATTGGGCACATTTTCATCTTGCGCTGCTTCAACTGACCATCAACCCATCTGCTGCTGTAACCCATTTTCAACTCGCAGCGCGTGATGCCCGGTTCACGACTGTGGCCGAAGATTTGCTCCCCTTGCTCCAAGCTGCAAGCGCAGGTGAGCCACAGGATATGCCTCGCATTGGGGTGATCCTCGCCGGTCATAATTTGTGGCGATATGCAGACTATGTGCTTCAATTCGAGGTATCACTAAGCCCACAACCTGAAGCGGTAGCCTATTTGGGTTTAGCGCGGGATCATCTAGGGAAAAATAGTTCCGGCCAGTTCCGGACTGCCCTCGAGTTAGCGCCCAATAACCCCCGGATTCACTTCATTCACGGCCTTCACTATCGCCTCTTGGAAGATCATCTTGAAAGCCTGTATGCTTTTCAACGTGCCGCTTCTTTAGATCCCATAAATCCAACTTATGCTGCCGAAGTTGGCCTGACTTATCAACGCCTAGGGCAGTCCGCCGAAGCAGAATATTGGTTGAAAGCTGCCCTGACTTTATCCGCTAATGACAACCGCTTTCAGTCGTTGCTCGATGCCTTCTATGAACAGTCGCCCTCTCTGACGCCCTCCAACTAAACGTTTACGCCCTTTACCCCCCGTGCTACAATCCCTTCTAATCAGTTCAATGATCCTTAGAGGCCGTACCCTTGCGCCGTTTCCTCTTATTATTCCTATCTTTGGTTTTGTTGGGTGCATCTTATGCAGTGAACCGGTTTGTCATAAACCTGCATTATATTGTGCCAGTGGAACCGGGAAAACTTGCCTACGTTGCCGCATTCGATGGTAATCAGGAAGATTGGTCGCTTTCGGAAGGTCAGCTCCGGTCACGTATTCTCGAAACGGGCGTTCTTCAACTGGAAGTACTGGAACCGAACCGCCTACCATTCGCGCAGTCCAAACCTTATTTTGCCGATTTTGACTTACGGGTTCAGGCTTCTCCGGTGGGTGGGCCTCTGGACAATGGATACGGGATTATCTTTCGCTTGCAAAATAAAGATAATTCAGTCTTGAGCGATGATGATTTCTATCTGTTCCAGATTAGCAGTGATGGTTACTATCGGGTTTTGCGCGCTTTCCAAGGTGAACAGAAAGAATTGAGCACATGGATTCCGTCGCCACTCATTCTGCAAGGAAACAATGTGGTTAATCAGTTGCGGGTCATTGGTCAGGGTACGTCGTTCAAGTTTTTCATTAACAACCAACCAGTTCAATTGTGCATCCCCGATGATCCCTCAGCTCGTAGTACTTATACGCGCGCTGGCGTTTGCGAAGGGGGATCTATGCAAGACATTTTGGTGGATGCATCTATTCCAAACGGCCAACTTGCGCTTGCTGCTCAGTCATTCAATGAAGCAGGCGTTGTAATCGAGTTTGATAATCTCGTCATCTATGGCCCAACTACACAAGAATAAGTTCGAGTAACGCAAATGAAGGTTCATCTCCGAACATTGGGGTGTCGCCTGAATCAAGCCGAAATTGATTCAATGGCGCGCCAATTTCGTCAACAAGGGCATGAAGTCGTGGATGACCCCGGATCAGCCGATTGGCACGTGGTAAACACCTGTGCCGTCACCCAAGATGCCAATCGCAGCAGTCGTCACTTGATCCGGGAACTTCACCAATCCAACACGGATGCTCAGATCACGGTCACAGGTTGCTATGCCCAGATTGCGCCATCTGAAATCAGTGTGCTTCCCGGCGTCACCCGTATCGTTGATAACTTGTCGAAGGATCACCTCGTTGAGACGGTGACCGGCAAACCGGTCGAGTTATTTGATCTTGATCCACTGAGTCGCGGTAACAAGCTCGGTGCATATGGTCGCACCCGAGCCTTTGTCAAAGTACAGGACGGTTGCGACAATGCTTGTACCTTTTGTATCACCACCGTAGCGCGTGGGGCAGGGCGAAGTCGCTCGGTTGCCGAAGTAGTACATGAAATACAGCACCTCCATACGCTCGGTTATCAGGAAGCGGTTCTAACCGGTGTGCATCTAGGGAGCTACGGTCACGATCTGGGTGATGAGTCAGGTTTAGAGCATTTGGTTGGTGCGATCCTTGAAAACACCGATATTCCACGCTTGCGACTATCCTCACTAGAACCATGGGATTTAACCCCCACTTTTTTTGACCTGTGGCAAAACCCGCGCCTATGTCGCCATCTACACCTTCCGTTGCAGAGCGGCTGCGATGCTACTTTGAGGCGGATGCGCCGTAGAACCAATCAGGTTCAATTTCGGTCGTTGATAGCCGCGGCTCGTGACCGTATACCGGGGGTTGGAATCACAACGGATATTATTGTGGGGTTCCCCGGGGAAACAGACGAGGAATTCGCGATAAGTCAACAGTTTATTGCCGGGATGAATTTTGCGGGTATGCATGTCTTTCGTTATAGCAAACGCCCCGGCACTGCTGCCGCTCGTATGAAAGCGCATGTTCCCGAAAGTGTCAAAAAGCAGCGCTCTGCACAGCTTTTAGCAATGGCGCAGGAACAGGAAAAGCAGTTCGCTGATCAGTTTTACGGTCAAACTCTGGCTGTGCTCTGGGAGCATATTGCCGGAGCGACAGAAGACGGTTTCATCAATGTTGGTTATACTGATAACTATGTTCGCGTTCGCAGTGTGCATCCGCGGGTGTTGACCGATCTCGTTACATCTGCGCGTATTGGGGACTATGCAGCATCCGGTACACATGCTGAACCTTTGTTGAATCAGGTTGATTAGGAGCATAAGGTGTCAGATCCAAAAGCAGCACTACAGGCGGCTTTGAAAGCAGCGATGATCAATAAGGATAATACTCGTCGGGACGTGTTACGGGTCTTGATGAGTTCTTTGAAGCAGGTAGAGATTGATTCGCAGAAAGAATTGACTGCCGATGACGTGGTATCTATTCTGCAAAAAGAAGCCAAGAAACGGCGTGAAAGCATTGAAGAAGCTCTGAAGTTAGGTCGGGCTGAAATAGCCGAAACCGAAAAAGTTGAACTGGCGATTCTTGAGGAGTTTTTACCAAAGCAGCTTTCCCGTGAAGAAATCAGTAAAATTGTTCAGGAAACGGTTGCTGAAACGGGTGTCTCTTCTGCCAAAGAAATTGGAAAGCTCATGGGAGCGCTAATGCCTAAAGTCAAGGGTTTGGCAGATGGAAAACTGGTGAACGAAGTTGTCCGAGAGTTCCTGAAGTAAGCATATCGATCTATGATTGACTGGATTGCCGAGCGGTCAGGACGCTGGTTAAAGATTTCGGAAGATCGTGTCCGTTATCTTTTGCATTCTGTTGGCATCATCTTGGCAGTGGGTACTTTTGTGCTCACTTCGACATTGTTGGTTGCTTATGACAGTATCTTCTTGGGTGTTAACAACATCGCTTCGCTGCAAATTGGCGATATTGCACCGCAAGATATTCGTGCTCCTGCCAGTGTCCCTCCGTTCATCAGTCAAGTGCTCACTGAACAACGTAAGCAAGAGATCCGGGATAATGTTTCTCCGATCTACTTCCCTCCAGATCCTGCTGTGTCGCGCCAGCAGTCCGAAACAGCCCAGCAGATTCTAGAATTCATCCAAAATATCCGGCGCGATGCATACGGCACACCCCAGCAAAAAATCGATGATCTGAAGAAGATTACCGATCTCAAGTTAGATGATTCGATTATTCTACAGATGCTGACCCTCGATGAAGCCACTTGGGTTGAAGTCGGTGAACAGGTCACAGGCGTTCTTGAACGGGTGATGCGAGGCGAAATACGAGATACAAACCTTCAGTCTGTTATTGCCCAGTTGCCTATTCAGGTAAGTGTTCGTTTCAGTGAAGATGAAGCCGCTGTGATTGTTGCGGTGGTGCAGGGGTTAATCCGCCCCAATACAATCCTCAACGTGACAGCCACGGAAGAAGCCCGACAGTCGGCCATCACCGATATAGTGGTGCGCCGTAGTTTTGAACGTGGACAGGTTGTACTGCGAGCAGGGGAGCGCGTTGATGCTGCCGCCTATGAAGCATTAAGTGTATTAGGTTTACTAGAACCGACTAATCGGCGTTTGCAGCAGATTATGCGAGCTATGTTGGTCAGCATAACAGTACTCGTTGTGAGTGGCTTGTATATTGCTCGATTCAAATCCGATTTGTTTCATTCAAGCCGCTTTATTGCCCTCTTGGCTTCAATTTTCCTCATAACACTCCTCGGCGCACGTATCGTCGGGTTTTATGGTCAGATTTATGTTTACCCTACCGCTGCCTTAGCCTTGTTGTTTGTGGCGTTAATCGGGCCTGAAATCGCGGTTATTGGCGTTTTAGGGCTTTCACTCCTTATTGGAATTATGCAGGAGAACTCGCTTGAAATTGCCACGTTAGTCGGGGTTGGTGGCATGATGGCGACGCTTACACTGCGTCGACCGGAGCGTCTGAACGGTTATTTCATGCCGGGCTTACTGGTGGCGCTGGCAAATGTTTCAGTCGTGATGATCTTTTATCAGGGGGTGTTTTCATTTAATCCGGAAACCGGTCTGCTCGAATTGATCTTCTACTGCCTGCTTAACGGCATTCTTTCTGCTGCACTGGCTCTTGCCGGCATGTATATTGTGACCTTGATTTTTAATTTGCCTACAGGTTTAAAGCTGGTCGAACTGAGCCAACCCAGCCAACCATTGCTGCAACGCTTGCTTCGAGAAGCCCCCGGTACATATCAACACTCGTTGCAGGTCGCCAATATGGCAGAACAGGCTGCAACACGTATCGGTGTGAATGCGGATCTTGTGCGTGTTGCGGCGCTTTATCACGATGTCGGTAAAATGATGAACCCTGCCTTTTTTACCGAGAATCAGGTCGAAGGGGTTAATCCGCACGACGCCTTGGATGACCCTGCGCGGAGTGCAACCATCATCATTGCCCATGTCACCGATGGGGATAAAATTGCACGCCAATTCCGTTTGCCCTCCCGTATTCGCGATTTTATTATGGAACATCATGGTACGCAGGTGCTCTACTTCTACCAACAAGCTGTTCAACGGGCTGGAAACGCAGAAGCTGTCGATATTGAACAGTTTACTTATCCCGGCCCCAAGCCTCAGTCACGGGAAACCGCTATCCTGATGCTAGCCGATAGCTGCGAGGCGGCTGTTCGCTCTCGCAAGCCGACTCGCAAACAGGAAATTACGGACACCATCCAACAAATTATTGATAGCAAGATACACACCGGACAGCTTGATGAATCAGGCTTAACCTTTAACGATATAAAGGCGATTCGTAAAGTGTTTGTGGATATGCTTCAAGCTGTATTCCACCCTCGTATCAACTACCCTACACAACTGGGTTCTGGCGCTGTTCGAGATACGCTAAGCGCGTCGAATGTACGCCCCGAATTGCCGGGTAAAACAACATCTGAACAACCTAAGTTATCAGATACAGGCCGCACGTCTCCGGTTCCATTTGAAGCGGTTGTGCAAGAAACTCCCCGTCCTGCAACGCAAACAAGGGAACTGCCGACAATAAAGATTGAAGTCGAAAAAGACGATGAATCGCCTTTGGCTGAAGTACCCCCGCTGCCACGTGCCGGTGACCAAAATAAGCTCAAAACTGGGGAAAATGGACGTCCCCCGGTGAAGAAGGATGCCCCGGAAGAACAGTAAAGATGACATTTCATATCGATGTTCAGAACAAATCAGCTTATTCGCTCAATACTGAAAAACTCCAACTGGCTGTAACCTATGTTTTAAATCAACATGATGCACACCCGGACAGCAGCCTCAGCATTGTGTTTGTCGATAACGATTATGTTCAAAACTTGAATCGACAGTTTCGTGGGATTGATGCACCAACGGATGTGTTGTCATTTCCGGCTGACACACCACCCGTTGAAATTGAAGATGAACCCCCTTATCTGGGTGATTTGATCATTGCCTATCCTTACGCGTCTGCACAGGCTGCTCGTGAAAATCACCAACTTGACGATAGTCTATCCCTTCTCGTGATACACGGAACACTTCACCTGCTTGGATATGATCATGATACGCCTGAAAATCGGGCTGAAATGTGGTCGGCGCAGGCTGAGGTCCTTACGGCACTTGCTATCTCGCCGGATATTGTCCCTGCGTTGGAGGAGAGTTCAAATGACTCCTCGCACTAAACAGGTCTTGGATGCTCTGACCAGCACGATGAAAATTAACCCTGACCAGTACAGCTTAATTACCAGCCCGAATCGCGTCCAGAGTCTTGGATATGCCATAGCAGGTTGGTTGTATATGCTTCGTTATCAGAAGAACACCCGTATTATGTCCGTTGCTAGTATTGTGGTCTTCGGTGTTGCATTCTGGTTGCAGGTAGATGCGCTCCGATGGGCTATTTTGGTGCTGACAATTACCGCCGTCTGGATGGCTGAATTCTTGAATGCTGGTGTTGAAGCTGTGGTGAATCTCGCTTCACCGGACTTTCATCCGATGGCGAAGGTTGCAAAAGATGTGGCCGCCGCTGCTGTGCTTTTAGGTGCAGTGGCATCAGTATTGGTCGGGCTGTTGGTATTAGGCCCACCTCTTATTGCTAAGCTGGGTATGTGAGGTTGCTATGGAACGACCACCTGAATCAGATTCCACCCCCCCTCGTAAAAATCGCGCTCGTGAACGACATATGCGACGTAAGAACCAGACGATGGCACAGCCCACCGCGACTGTTCGCCAGATCAAACCAGTTGGTAGCTTCGAGATGCCGGAAATTCGTATTCCCGGTAATCGCGTCATTGTTTATGGTGTTCTGGCAGTCATTGTTCTCGCGCTTGTTATTTTGGCGTTGGGTAGTTTCAAAGGAGATACCCCCCAAACAGGCTCGAATGCGATTTGGCTAGGAAATGATTGGACATACGGTGGGCGAGATGAAACTGCTTTAGAGGGGTTGGTACAGCGCTTACGCGATCATAAAATCGGCATCATTTACGCTTGGGTGAGCCTGTTACAACCCAATAATACGTGGTCTGATACCGACAAATTGTTACTCATGCGGGATTTTGTGCAGCAGTTGAAAACGCTCTATCCCGAATCGCGTGTTTATGGGTGGCTCAGCGTTGATGCACAGCCGGTTGGGGACACATCGCGCTTGGCAGATGAATCACTGCGTCAGATTGTGGCTGATTTTAGTCAGCGGATGACAGCTGAGTTTGGGTTTGATGGGGTGATGTTAAATGTTGTGCCTGTTACCAATGGCGATGAGAATTATTTAACATTGCTCCGTTCTGTTCGAACCGGCATCGGAGAAGGCTCATCACTATCGGTTGCTGTTTCGCCGGATTGGACACCTCAGGTTGAAGGTGTACCACAGCCGCCACGCATTGAGCCGGGAACTGTGTGGGAACAGGAATATAAGCAGCGCATTGCACTCATCGCAAATCAGATAGTAGTGACTGCCTACAATAGTGGATTTCAGGATGCCGCTGATTACAGTACATGGATGACTTATCAGGTAGAATCGTTTGCTGGTTCGATCATCGCTTTGGAAACTAACACGGAATTGTTAATCGGTGTTCCGGCCTATTCAGACACGCTCCCCTCACACGATACAACGGTAGAGAACATCCAATCGGCTGTTGCGGGGGTGCAGGCTGGAATGTCTGCTTTGGGCGATCGAGCAAATGTGGTGAATGGACTCGCTGTATATGCTGAATGGCAGACTACCGACACGGATTGGGCTGATTTTAAGGCACTTTGGGCACGCTGAAATAATACTTATAGGTAGCGGTTAATTGAATCCAACCGCTACCTTGTCCATTCTCATAAGGCTGCGATGGCCTCATGAAAGTGAATTGCTGTCTGAATACCTCTGTGGAACATCTCTAGCGTAAAACTCTCATTTGGCCCATGTGCACCATCGCCAAAAAGACCAAAACCCATCAGAACAATCGGAATATTGTTAAGATGGCGTTGGAAATCGGCCAGAATGGGTAAGGTTCCGCCACCACGCTCAAAGACAGGTCGTTTTCCCCAGCCTTTTTCATAGGCTTCAATAGCTGCTTGCATCGCCTGAGATTTGAGATCCATTACGGCTGGGTATGCGAGCGCCTGAGCGCGCACTTCACTACGAATAGTAGCGGGTGTCAGTCGAATGAGCTGTGCCTTGACCAATTCAAATATCTTGTTCGGATCTTGGTTTGCAACCAATCGGCAGCTTATTTTGGCGAGGGCTTTCGCGGGTAAAACAGTCTTGGAACCTGCTCCATAAAAACCGCTAACAAACCCGTTGATTTCTAAAGTAGGGCGAGCGCCAATCCGTTCATGTAGCGCATAGCCTGCTTCACCCCAGAAGGCTGGAACCCCCGTTGTTTCCTGATATTCAGCTTCCGTTGGAGCTGATTTCTGCAATTCTGCCCGTTCTTTATCGTCCAAGAGCAAGACGTCATCATAGAAACCCGGCACATTGACGCTGCCATCAGGGTTATGGAGTTGGGCGAGGATTTCAGCGAGTGCTTGTGCAGGATTATGAACGATACCGCCATAACCACCGCTGTGTAAATCTTGCTTAGGCCCGGTAATTTCGAAGTCCAGATACATAAGACCGCGTGTCGAATAATCAATCACCGGTTGGTCAATAGTTACCATGCCGCTGTCAGAAATAACACACACATCCGCTGACAATTTGTCACGGTTTGCGGCGACAAACTTGCCAAGATGAGGTGAACCGATTTCTTCTTCGCCTTCCACCAAAAACTTGAGGTTCACCGGTGCTTTCCCACCGTTCGCCAGTAGCGCTTCAGCCGCTTTCATTTGTGCGAACACTTGCCCCTTATCATCACTGGAACCTCGCGCAAACAATTTTCCATCCCGCACTACCGGTTCAAACGGATCACTGTCCCATCCATCGGTTGTGACTGCCGGTTGAACATCATAGTGTCCATAAATCAGCACGGTGCGCGCGGATTCCCCGGCACCCATCCACTCGGCATATACAACCGGATGCCCGCCTGTCGGAAGAATTTCGACCTTTTCAAAACCCATTCGCCTGAAGTCATCTGCAACCCATTCCGCAGCTTTCTCTACATCAGTCTTTCGTTCAGGTAAAGTACTGATGCTTGGAATCCGGATCAGATCCTTCAATTGTGCTTCGAATTCCGCCCCGTGTGCTGTTGTGTATTCATGTGCATTGGGCATAAATATGTACTCCTAATCCTCAAATGGTATTACTGCTTCGACAGGGTTTCACAGAAGTATATTGAGGTGTGGATTCCCTTGCGAAACATCTCAACCATGAAATGTTCATTCGGGCTGTGCGCACCATCGTTTATTAAACCTAAACCCATAAGAATAACAGGTAAGTTTAGCTTTTCTTGGAAGTCAACCACAACTGGAATACTCCCACCCTCACGCATGAAAACAGGTTTCTTGCCCCAACCTTGTTCATAGGCCTTAATTGCCGCTTGCATTTCTTTCGTGCGAATATCGACAAATGCGGCTGGTGCACCACGGTTGACACGCAGTTCACTGCGAACAGTTGGTGGGGTGATCTGTTGGATATATGCCTTTACCAGTTCACCGATTTTGTTCGGGTCTTGATGAGCGACCAGACGGCAGCTGATCTTCGCCCATGCTTTCGCTGGCAATACAGTTTTGAATCCCGGCTCAAAATAACCACCTGCGATGCCGTTAATTTCCAGTGTCGGGCGTGCACCGGTACGTTCATGAATAGCGTAACCGGGTTCTCCCCATGCTTGAGGTACGCCAGTTGCTTTTAGCCAATCCGCTTCAATCGGGCCAGTTTTCTTAAGCTCTGCGCGTTCTTCATCCGAAAGCGGCAGCACATCATCATAAAAACCCGGAACGGCTACACGACCATCCGGAGTGTGAAGTTGCGCGATGATTTCTGCAATCGCCTGCGCGGGATTATGAATGGAACCTCCGTATGAGCCACTGTGCAGATCAACACTCGGCCCTGTAACTTCTAGCTCCATAGTGACCAATCCCCGAAGCGCATATTCAATCGAGGGTTGATCAGGCGCGGGCATTCCACCATCGGATATAACGCAGACATCAGCTTTTAATTTATCCGTATGGCTGCTGATGAATGCTCCAAGATGTGTAGAACCAACTTCTTCTTCCCCCTCAATCAGAAATTTGATGTTTACAGGGGGCTTGTTTCCGCTTGCCAACAGCGCTTCGACGGCTTTGATGTGAGCAAAAATCTGTCCTTTATCGTCGCTTGCGCCGCGTGCCACGATGAACCCATCCTCTTCGATGGGGTCGAATGGTTCATGCTTCCAACCATCACTAAGCACAGCCGGTTGCACATCATAATGTCCATAAATCAGTACAGTAGGGCGTTCGTCCCCGGCACCCATCCATTCAGCAAAGATGATAGGATGCCCCTCTGTTGGGATGATCTCGACCGTATCCAACCCGATCCGCTTAAGATCAGCAGCTAGCCATTCTGCGGCTCGTACGACGTGTTGAGCATGTTCCGATGAAGTGCTGATGCTTGGAATACGCAGCAAATCAATCAGTTGCGTCTTGAAGGTGTCAAAATGGGTTTCTACATAACCATGTGCATCACTCATTGCTGTATCCTTTACCGATTTCTTCAAACAAGTGAATTGTGGTCGAAATACCCTTGTACCACATGTCTAAATAAACGTGCTCATTCGGCCCGTGCGCGAAACCGCCTTTGTACCCGTAAGAGAGAAGCACGATTTCCGCGTCAATAACACGGTGTAGATCAATAACAACCGGTATGCTCCCTCCTGCGCGTACAAAATAGGGGCGCTTTCCCCATACCTTTGTGTAGGCACGGACAGCGGCTTGGATGGTCTTACTCTTGCGATCGATGACAATTGGTTCGCCAATTTCGAGCAACCGGAGTTCAGTTTGAACAGTGGGCGGAGTGATTTGAACGATGTATTTCTTGATCAGCTCATAGATGCTGACTGATGTCTGATTCGGAACTAGTCGGCAGCTAATTTTTGCTAGCGCCTTACTTGGCAGCACTGTTTTGAACCCATCTGCC
The DNA here is from genome assembly GCA_017303775.1 of Anaerolineae bacterium. Lineage (GTDB taxonomy): Bacteria > Chloroflexota > Anaerolineae > Aggregatilineales > Phototrophicaceae > CFX2. The sequence goes on from JAFLCH010000011.1 coordinate 30,479, forward strand.
GCAAATCCTCCACGGATGCCATTGATTTCGAGGGTAGGGCGCGCGCCACTTCGTTCGTGTAGGTTATATTCGCTTTCACCCCATTGTTGAGGTGCGGCTGCCACAGCTTGCCATTCCTGCTCAATCCACGGGAGTGCTTTCGCCAGCTCAACCCGTTCTTCGTCTTCAAGCGCTGGGACATCATCATAAAAACCGGGGACAGCAACGCTGCCGTCAGGTTGATGGAGCTGGCTTATAATTTCGGCTAACGCTTGGATCGGATTATGTACCGTCCCACCATAATGACCACTGTGCAAATCCTGCTTCGGCCCGTGAACCTCCAATTCCATACATACCACTCCGCGCAAACCATAAGGCAAGTCAGGTTGTTCGCGGTCAGACATGCTTCCATCACAGACAGCGATTACATCACAATCGAGCTTGTGGCGGTATTGTTGAATGAAAGCGGTCATGTTCTCGGACGCTGATTCCTCATCGCCCTCAAACATGAGCTTAAGGTTGACTGGGGATCGACCACTTGCGATGAGCGCTTCTGCTGATTTTAGTTGAGAGATTACATTGCTTTTGCTATCCAATGCTCCCCGCGCAAAGATCATGCCATCGCGTTCAATAGGTTCAAAAGGATGTGTATCCCAGCCGTCTTCAACGGCTGCCGGTTGTACATCATAGTGGCAATAGATCAAGACCGTTGGTGCGTCTTTGCCAGCACCCATCCATTCCCCAAAAACAACCGGGTGCCACGCTGTTTTGATGATTTCAACTGTCTGAAAACCAATCCGCCGCATATTATTTGCAATCCAATCTGCGGCGTGTTCGCAATCGGCTTGGTGTTCCACCTGTGTGCTTACGCTCGGTATTTTCAGCAGTTCTTTCAGTTCAGCCTTGAATCTTTCTGCGTTAGCCTGCACATACTCGTGTGGATTCATAAGGATATTCTTCCTTAATATCGATGGACATGGATCTAAGAATAGTTAATAGATTGAACTCATTGGAAAATTTTTGCGGCTTGTTTCCATAATTCTTGCTTATCAGTTTCTCCGGGAATAAACGGAAAATAGTAGCCGACTCGATCCAATAGCCCGCTGTATCGCTCTTTGACTTTGTGAGCAAGCTCCTCTGTAGTGCCCACAACAGCAATTTCATGAAGCATCTCGTCGCTAATTTCCTGCCACATCTCACCCCAACGATTCTCCCGGATCATTTTTCCTAAGCGCTCACCTAGGTCTCCCCAACCGTGCATAGCGAGTACGGATGCATAGCTTGGTGTGCTGGCATAAAAAGCAATCTGGCTCTTTACCATCACACTGTTATTCTGTAGTTCTTCAGCGTTTTTGCCGGTGACGACAAAAATCGCACACGTTAATTTGACATCATGCCGCTGACGTCCTGTTTTGCTCGCTCCTGCTTCAATGTTCGGGATGATCAATTCTTTCAGATAGCGTACAGTATGAAATGGATGCACATGAAACCCTTGGCACATTTCTCCTGCCAATCGACATAGCCCATCATTTACCCCGGCAATGTAAATCGGGATCTCACTATATGGCATCGGATCAGGTGAAAAGAATGGCGTCATCAGCGTAAAACGATACGACTCGCCCATATAACGCAGCGGAACACCATTTTGCCAAGCATTCCAAATTGCCCGAAGCGATTCGATATATTCGCGTAATCGCGGAACAGGTGCGCTCCACTCACTGCTAAAGCGCTTGGTGATATGTGCCTTAACCTGTGTTCCTAATCCTAGGATGAAGCGACCTTGTGACTGTTCGGCCAAATCCCATGCCGTGTTCGCCATCACCATTGGGCTGCGTGGGAATGCAACCGCAATCCCCGTGCCCAGACTAATGCGACGAGTTGCAAAGGCTGCATGTGTTAAAGGGAGGAATGGATTATGCGAGGTTTCGGCTGTCCAGAGTCCGGAAAATCCATACGCTTCAACTGCTCTTGCTACATCACCTGCTGAATTGAGATCTTTGGGGAAAATCGTCACATCAAACTGCATAATAAACCTTCAAGAAATGTTTAAGTATTCGTTTTGCCAATAGTAATTCCTTGCCTCTCAATTCGCTAGGCCATGCGCACAATGTTATAATTCCAAATGCAATTAATTCTTGATGAAGGCGCAATATGACCGCTCCGACGCTCTCGACCAAGCTCACTGCCGAGCATTTAACGACTCTCTATGAGATTTCGATGACCATGAACTCCAATCTGGAGTTCAATGCCGCCCTGAACAACGTGATTGATGCCATGATGCTGGCAACCAGAGCCGAGCGTGGTGTCCTCATGGGCTTGGATGAATCCACTGGTGAACTCCGCCTATTGGGGGCGCGCGGTGTATCTGGTGAGAGTCTTGCACAGGAAGAAGCCTATAGTACGACGATTGTCAATCAAGTAGTGGCGACTCGTCAGCCGCTCCTGACGAATAATGCCATGTTTGATAATCGCATCACGCCCGGTCAGAGCATCATTATGCGTGGCTTGCGTGCTATTCTCTGTGCGCCTATGTTGGTTCAGGATCGCCTTGTGGGCGTTGTCTATGTAGATACTTCCATGCGCAGCGGGAATTTTACGGAGGCAGATCGTGACCTCCTGAGCGCGATTGCTAATCAAGCAGGTATCACCCTTGAAAACGCGCGCTTGTATGCAGTTGCTGTAGAGAAGGGGCGTCTCGAACACGAATTACAGCTTGCTCGCGAAATTCAGCAGGGGCTTCTCCCCCGACAAAAGCCGCATTTGGCAGGCTATGAACTTGAAGCGGTATGGCAATCTGCTCGCGAGATGGCTGGTGACTTCTACGATTACTTTATGCTCAATGATGAATCGTTTGGGGTTGTAATTGCCGATGTTTCGGATAAAGGTGCTCCGTCTGCTTTGTTTATGGCGGTGGCGCGCACCATGATACGTAGCTATGCCTTTGCAGGTTTACCCCCACGTGAAACCCTAAGTCAGACCAATGATTTGATTCTCGAAGATGCCGAGAGTGGTATGTTCGTCACGGTTTATCACAGCGTTTTTTATAAAGATGGTCGCGGTATTCACATCAATGCAGGACACAACCCCCCTCTGGTTTATCACAGCGCTACCCGAACAGCTTCTTATCTATCGCGTGGTGGTAGGGCAATCGGGTGGTTTCCGGATAACCCCTTGTTAGAGGTTGAATTCGCGCTCCAGCCCGGTGATTTGATCGTCTATTACACCGATGGCCTAACTGATGCTGAAGATCCACAAGGTGAGAGCTTCGGCGAATCCCGTTTGGCAGATTTGGTTGCTCAATCGGGAGATTGCTCGGCTGCTGAAGTGGTTCAGAGAATTTTGGATGGGGTTGCCGATTTTGGTCAGGGTGTTGCGCCGTTTGATGATTTGACACTAGTTGTGGTTCGTTACACCGGTTGATAAGCATATTCTCTGCTATCTGGAGGCCTCATGACGCAGAATGGTTCAACTGCCAGTAGCACCGTTAGTCAGATTATTCGATGGACACTAACGGCACTGGTCACAGTAGTTTTGTTTCTTGCGGTTTGGGAAGTTCATACCACCTTATTGTTGGTGTTGGCAGCGATTATCCTATGTGTCTTGTTTACCATGCCAATACGTTTCATGGTTCGCCGTGGGATTGGGCGTGGTACAGCCACCATGCTTTCATTGGTTGGGATCATAGCGATCATTGTGCTCATCTTTATGCTTGTTTTGCCATCTTTGCTCACGCAGTTTTCACGCTTAGCTTCGACTGTGCAAGAAGGTGTGCAAGAGGTTGCTGCTCAGTGGGAGGAACTTCAGGCCGACCCGCAATTGCGGGAAGCTTACCCCGGTGTTGCTACAGTACAAGATTTCATAAAGACACTCACCGGCGAATCGGATTTGGATAATATCCTCAATGATCTCGGTGGGCAGTTAGGGCAGGCGGCTGGCCAATTGGGTGGTTCTGTGCTGCCAGTAGTCAGCGGTGTTGCCAGTACCCTATTAAGCCTCATTATCGTCATTTTCCTAAGTCTCTATTTCTTGTCGGAGCCACAGATGTATGAGGAAGGCGCTATCAAATTGTTCCCAATTTGGTACCGTGACCGGGTACGCTTCATCATTAGCCGCATTGATTTCACGCTGCGCATTTGGTTACAGGGGCAAATCTTGCTCATGATTATTGTTGGCGTAGTAACATGGATCGGCTTGGCTTTACTGGGTATTGATCAGGCACTTGCGCTTGGTGTTCTCGCGGGTTTGTTCTCATTTGTGCCGAACTTTGGGCCGATTGCAGCTCTCATCCCCTCTCTTGCGGTAGGCTTTGTTCAAGCCCCACAGAGTATTGGCTGGATTGTCGTAATTATTTATGGAACTTCCTTCTTGCAAAGCCAGCTGGTTGCTCCACTGCTTTTCAAGGAGAGTATTAACCTACCTCCTGTCTTGGTTTTGATAGGACAGATTTTTGCAGCAATTTTCTTCGGTTTCTTGGGAATCATGTTGGCAGTACCAATAATCGCCATCCTGATGATTCTGGTTCAAGAAGTGTATGTAAAAGACATTCTGCATGATCGTGTTTCTGAACCACAGTACCTAACTGATGATGAACTGGTTCCGGACGGAAGTTGAGAGGTGATGCGTGTTTATCCCAAATATCCCAATATTTAAAGAAAACACAAAGTCGGTATTGACATGCCTATAGGGCATTGGTATCCTTCCGCAACCTCGCGCAAATAAACAGCACGAGGGCGCAACTTAACAACGGAAGAGTGAGATGGAAGACGTGAGCGCGAACACGAAAAAAGAAGCGAACAGCCAAGTAACAAAACAAGGCAAAAAGCCTTGTCAGTTCTGAAGAGAGAAAAATCAAACG
>JAFLCH010000110.1 GCA_017303775.1 Anaerolineae bacterium
TTTGATGCAGACTGTGGAAATGGCGGAAATGATGGGGTTCGCGCAGGTAAACGAGGGCGATATTCACATCACGCCGCTGGGTGAAGCATTCGCGGAAGGGTCGATCCTGACCCGCAAAGAGATTTTCGCCAATCGAGCGCGGCGGATGCCGATGATCCGCTGGGTGATGGATATGCTGAACGCGGTGCCGGATAAGGCGCTGCCGTGGAAAGTGTTCTACACCGCGCTGACGCCGGAATTCCCGGATGAACTGGCGGAGCGGCAGCTTGATATTGCGATTGATTGGGGGCGTTATGCCGAGCTGATCGACTATGATGACCGCGACCAGAACCTGAGTTTGGATACGACACGCAGCGAAGGGGTTGCCCCGACGGGGTAAGGAGAACGAAACGATGTCTTGCCCGCATTGTAGAGGCGCGGAAAAGGTGTTTGATAAAGGGGTGGCGAGCGGTGACTTGGACGCGTACCGCGCGAAAGGGCCGAGCCGCCAAACCCGACTGCTGCTGGAGGCAATCCGCCATTGGGGCGCAGAAGGACGGACGCTGCTGGATATTGGCGGCGGCGTAGGGGCGATCCAGCATGAACTGCTGGCGGTAGGAGCGGCTGCGGCGGTGCATGTGGATGCTTCGACGGCCTATCTTGGCGCGTCACAGGAGGAAGCGGCGCGGCGCGGCCACCGGGAACGGGTGCAGTATGTCCACGGCGATTTCGTGGAAGTGGCGGACGGAATCGCGGCAGCCGACATCGTGACGCTGGATCGGGTGGTGTGCTGCTATCCGGATATGCCGGCGCTGGTGGGCGCGTCGTCGGCGCGGGCACGGCAGTTGTACGGGCTGGTGTACCCACGCGACGGCTGGTGGATGCGGCTGGCGGGCAAGGTGTTCAACCTGTACTTCCGTGTGCAGCGCAACCCGTTCCGCATATTCGTCCATTCGTCGTCGGCGGTAGATGCGGTGGTGCGGGCGAACGGGCTGCGGGAGATTTACCGTGAGCGGCGCGGGCTGTGGCAGGTGGCGCTGTACACCCGCTCGTAATGTCGAGGGTAGGGTTTCAATCCTTCAATTGACCTGCTCGATGGGCTATAATGCCGCGTCTTACGCACGTAACAAGATGGAGTGAATATGACAACAACGGACGCGCCGCGCGCCCTCGCATTGGTGGGCATGCCCGGTTCCGGTAAAACGTTGTGTGCCAAGCATTTAGAGGCGCGGGGATTCTACCAATTCCGCTTTGGCAGCATTGTGGTGGATGAGGTGGTGCGGCGCGGGCAGCCGATCAACCCGGAGAACGAGCGGGTGGTGCGCGAAGAATTCCGGCGCAACGAAGGCATGGACGCCATCGCGCGACGGGCGCTGCCGAATCTGACGGCGGCGCTGCAAACACACCCCAGCATTGTGATCGACGGGCTGTACAGCTTTAGCGAATATAAGACGCTGCATGTGGAATTGGGGGCGAGTATGGTGGTGGTGGCAGTCATCAGCGCCCGCCATCTGCGCTATCAACGGCTCGCCAGCCGCGATGAACGCCCGCTGACGGCGGAGGAAGCCCGCACGCGCGATTATCAAGAGATCGAGCGTTTGGAAAAGGGCGGGCCGATTGCCATCGCGGATTACACACTGCTGAATAACGGCCAACCGCAAGAACTGCTGACGGCGCTGGATGCGCTGGTGAGTCAGCTTGGGCTGCACCCCTAGCTCAGTCGTTGGAAAGCTGCCCCAGCAAGAATTCGCGCACATGGGCGACTGTTAAATCACTGATTTCCGACACAAATTGATCAGCCGGTGAATCTTCCAGTTCGGCGAGCGCGGCGTTCCAGACGCGGCGTGCCTGTTCCGGCTTGTTCTCGCTCATATACAGATTGCCGAGCACCATCGAGGCGAGGGGGTGCGCGCGCTGGCAGTAGAGGGCAGAGCGCAGCGCGTCCTGCGCGGCGCTGATCTGGCGCATGTCGAGGTAGAGCGCACCTTTGAGGAAGTGGGCGTCGGCCAGCAGCGGGTTGACGGTGAGCGCCATGTCCGCTTCGGCCTGCGCATCGTCGAAGTGGCCTTCGTTGGCGAGGATGCAGCTCATGAGCACATGCGCGGGGCCATCATCGGGAGTCAGGCTGAGGATGCGCCGCAGCAGTCGCTCCGCTTCGGGGTAGTCACGCTGGCGGACGGCACGGACGGCGTCGGCATACAGTCCGGCAGGGGCGTTCTCGGTGGCGGCGGCGATATTTTGATGACGGGTGACGGCTGTGGCGGGCGGCGGGGCATGATAGATGGCAGACGAGGAGGCCGCGCTGGTTACGGGTTTTTGATAGGCGACTCCGCCGGGGAACAGATGCACCTGCCAGCGATCCCGCGCGAAGCGAATCGCCTCGGCTTGCCCCAAGAGCAGCCAACCGCCGGGACGCAGCGCCTCGAAGAACGCATCCTCGACGCGCCGGATCGAATCCTCGGTGAAGTAGAGCAGCACATTGGCACAAATGATGAGATCAACCGGATTGACGGGCGCACCTGCCAGCAGATTGCGGGGCAGGAGGGTGACCATCTGGCGGATGAACGGTTTGATGAGCAGGCCGTGTTCGCTGACATCGAAGTAGTATTGCTGGAAGGTGGCTTCGGTGTGGCGGAATGACCACGGGCGGTACAGACCGCGCTTGGCGGCCTCCAGCGCCTGAAGGTTGAGATCGGTGCCGATCAAGCGGATGCGGCGGCGCTGGGCGTCGCTCAGGCTTTCATGGAGGGTGACGGCCAGCGAATAGAGTTCTTCGCCGGTGGCACAGCCAGCGCTCCAGATGGTGATGCTGGCGCTGTCATGATGCAGCAGTTGGGGAAGGATGATCTGCCGGAGCCAGTTGAGGTGGACACGGTTGCGCAGGAAGTAGGTTTCGCCGATCATGAGGGCGCGCAAGAGCTGCTGCCATTGTGGGCTTTGTTCGGTGGTGGATTCGAGCGCACGGATGAACGCGCCGGGGCTGCCGCCGGAAGCGGTTTCTAGGAGCGCTTCGAGGTTGGCGTCCGAGGTGGCGCTGCGTGCCAAACCCACACGCTGTTCGATGAGCGCGTTGAGGCGGGAGAGCAGATGTTGGCGCGGGCTGCTTTGCATCAAAATCTTTATCCCAATTCAAAACAATCTCTATTATAGTGAGGGTGCTAGCCGCACAGACAAGTTCGAGTACAATTGTAATCAGGTTTATCATCCTTCACACTTATTATCCCGCGCGCTTATGACAGGAGACTGCCCTTGCGTCGCCTAGCCGGTCTGATCCTCACGTTCCTGATTGTGGTTGCAGCGTTGTCTGTGGCCGCCGCACAGGGGGAGCCTCGTTTACAACAGGGTGACCCGCCCATCGCTTCTCTCATCGTCGTCTCCGCGCCCGACGCGGACGGGCTGGTGACGATCACCGGCGCTGCCGGATCGGTATTCCCTGCGGCACAGGTCGCCGTGCGCAACCTGTATACGGGCGATACGGTTTATGCGCAGGCCGGTTTGAACGGCAGCTTCAGCGCGGTGCTTTACGGCCCCGGCAACACGCCGTTCTGGGTGAGTCCGGCGAATAATATCCCGCAGAACCTGCGCGACTTGCCCGGTTCACTCCCCGGCGGCCCCGGTACCATCATCTATGGGACGACCCTGCAAAACACGGCGCAAAGCGGCACGCTTTCCGGCTTGGTGATTGACGGCAATCTGGGGGATTGGTCACGCTACCAGTCACAGGCGCTCATCACCCCGCCGACGCCGACCATTTTCGCACTGCTCAACCAGAACTCGCTTTACTTCGCGCTTTCCGACCGCTTTCCGGTGGAATATGCACAGATGGTGCTGTCGTTGGCGCTGGACAACGCGAATTATGATTTGACGCTCGACCCGCGACAGGCGGGCAGCGCGGCGGTCAGCCGTGATGGGCGGGCGGTAGGGACGATTGCCATCGCCGCCGCGCAAACCACGGCGATTGAACTGCGGATTCCGCGTCAGGCCATCAACCCCGCTGTTCCGCTGCCCGCTGTGACGACGCTGCAACAGGTGCGCTTTGTGGGCGCGGACGGGAGCGATCTGCTGGTGGTGCCGGTGGGACAGCCCGTTCCGGCGGTGGACGAAGTGGATGGAATCACCCGCTTGGAGAGCCAGATCGGGGCGGACTTCACCCGCTTTACGGTGTCCGGTATGCTGGGCAGTTCCGCTAACCGCTGGGTGGCGCGCGGGCGCATCAACCAGCTTGCGTTCCAACCGGGGGATACCCTGACGCTGGAACTGGACGTGGAGATGAATGTGCCGGATTTGCCGGATGGCGTCGTCGGGCTGCAAATGCTGGGCGAACTGCGGCTGCAAGCGGTGGTCGGCGCGGATGGGCAGCAAACGGCGGGTGGTTTGTACAGCAATAACGGCTGGTCGGATACGCTGACTCCCTCCGGAATCGCCATCTCCAACCTGCGCGGGGATTTCGTGCTGGCTGAAAGCAGCACACCGGCGAATCAAATTTTGCGCCAGTCGGGGAAGTTGATCTTCCCGCTGGACTTCACGGTGCAGATTCCGGCGGATTTGCCGGGTGGCATTTATGTGCCGATGCTGGAAGGCTTCGGACAGGTGGCGGATGGGGATGTGTTTAGCTGGCAGGAAACCAGTCCGTTAGGCGCGTCTGCTGCTGGCTCACCCTTCGCGCTGACACGTCTGCCGGTCACGCTCAGTGTAGGTACGGTGACCACCGGACGGCTGCTGTGGACGCTGTTCCAAGACACACCCAGCGCGGGCAGCCGGGGGGTTGTCGCGGCACAGGATCAAGCCCGTTATGCGCTGGCGAATCGGGTGCAGTTCGACAGCCCGACCTATATTTTGCCCCCGCCGCGCGATGGTGTGGCGACTGTGCTGCCGATTGAACCTTACATGCTCAATCAGATGTCGAACAGCTTCGACGTGAATACCGTTCCGCTCATCCCGTTCCTGTTCCCCGGTGGTCGCTTGAGCGCCCGCGTCACCCGACCGGATGGACAGGTGGATGATCTGGGGAGTACGGCGATTGTTCAGAATCAACTTTCATCTGCCGCGATGGATGAGCGCGAGCGTTTTGGCGCGCATTCACAGGTCGATGTCTACCGGCTGACGACCCTCAATCCGTCGTTTACCCAGTACGCTTTTGCCCAATATGGCGAGTATCAGATCGAACTGGCGGGCAATCTGGAAGATGTGTGGGGCAACCGTTATGAAGGCGGCGGCACGTATACGGTGCTGGTGGCCGAAGCGCTCGATGTGCGTCCGGCAGTGCTGCCGGGGACACCTTTCGAGGTGGGCAACAGCTTCCACAGCGGGGTGCATCTCGCGCCCGGTCTTCCGGCTGATGTGACGGTGACGCTGCGCCTGTATCCGCTGGATGGTGGCGAGGTGGTGGAAACGCAGTTCAGCGGGCAGGCTAACGCGCAGGGCTACTTCACGCTGCCGGACTCGGCCTTCCGTTTTGAAGCGGCGGGTGAATATGTCGTAGAGTACGAGGCGCGCTACACGGATGCCGATGGTCGGCTGTGGGCGGGCAGCGAACGCAGCGCGGGCATCGTCGCCAGCCCGGCAGGGCAGCTCATCGCGCATGGCCGCCGGGGTGTGGATACGGTCAGTACCGAACCGCGTCCGGCATGGTTCACGCTGCGGCAGTATGCGCCGAATGCCTCGCCGGTGCGCATGAATACGCCCTATCACACTGGAGATGTACTCTGGATCACGGATGGCCGCGACAGCCAGCTTAACCCGATTATCACGGTGCAGGACAGAGGGACAGTCTACGCGGATTGGTTATGGAGCGCCGCGCCGGGGTATCAGGCTTTGGACGGCACGCCGCTGCGTTCGTTGGTGATCGAAGAGTCGCTGCCGGTGACTTTGATCGGCGCGGCGGATGCGCCTGTCATCAGTGCGCTTGATCCGACCAGCGTGGTCAACCGTGCGTACAGCTATGTCAGCGCCGTGACTCCGGCTGTCAATGTGCGCCAATTCGTGCAGGGGGGTGTGGATGGCGCGCTGCCGCTGTACTTTGATCTGGACGATCCGCTCAACGGGCAGGTTGGGGCGGGGGTAGCGGGACTGCGCCCCGGTGATTATATCTTCCTGTTCGGCGGCGCGGTGGTGCGTAATGATGACATCAACCTGAGCGACGCCTCGATTTATGCGTCGTTAGGGATTGTGACCGACGGTCGTTCGGATGCCCTCGGCCCGCGTGTCTATCCGCCCTTCAACGGCGAAGCGGGCGGTGGTGGAACCGGCCCGCTGATGACGGTGTTAGAGCGTCCGGTGGAGATGTTCTTCCACCCGACAGCCGTTGCGCCGGGAGATGTGCTGCATGTGGGCGATGTGTTCTCGGTGGCGGGGCAGGTCGCGCCCACGCTGCCTTCCATCGTCACGGTGACCATCACCGAACCGGATGGTTCGGTGCGCCAGTTCGAAGGTGTCTCCAGCGCCATCGGTTACTTCTACAATCCGGTGCAGGATTTCGTGGTCGACCAGCCCGGTGTATGGACGGTGCGGATTCAGACGCGCCACGAGGGGGTGACCTCGGTGGGGGCAGTCGAACCGCCTGCGCCGACGGGCGGTGTGTTGGGGACAAGCGATGGCACCTACCATGTTTATGTGCTGCCTGCCGACACCCAGCCGCTGGAATGGAGCGACACCCGTTCCGACTTCAACATTCCAGCCGCTTCACAGTTCAACTTCCGCTTCTCGCTGCCTGCCGATTGGGAGAACATTCGTATTTATCACACCCTGACCACACCGGCTTATGTGGTGGAGGATGCGCCGCTTCCACGGGCGGGCAGCACCTTCAGCTACCAGTACTATCTGCAAAATTACAGCCGCCTCTTCCCCAATATTGAGGAAGGGCGCACAGGGACAGGCGCGGCGGCAGCCGATACCATCACGCTGACCTTCGCCGTCACCGGTACCGACGCTGACGGAACGCTACAGATTCGGACTCGTACCTTTACCATTGCATTTGATCGCTTATTCACCTTCGGGTGATTCTGCTGCGAGGCGTAAACCATGCCCGATTTGACGTACCGCACGATGAACGCCGCCCGCAGGCGGAATGCTCGATTGACCGCGTTGTTCACGCTGGGCGCAGCGCTGCTGCTGCTCTCGTTGGGGATGATCGCGTTCAAGCCGCTGCCAGCCGCCGCTCAGTCCGAGCCGACACCCTTCCCGCTGTTCGCCTTCCCGGACGCTCGCTTGAGCGCGGCGGTGTCCTCCAATACACTGGCGCTGGGCAAGGATAACCGGACGTTGGTGGCGGCCAACTCGTTCGACAATTCCATTTCTGTGATCGAACTGCCACAGGGACGCTTGAAGACCGAGATCGCCGTCGGCCTAGACCCGCGCTCGGTGGCGCTGACTGGCGACGGCTTTCGGGCGGTATCCGCTAATCGCGGTGATGGCACGCTGTCGCTGGTTGATCTGGCCAGCGCCGAAGTGGTGACGATCCGCTTGGGCGGGGTGAATCCTTACGGGGTTGTGGTCGGCGACGGCGATATGGCCTACGTATCGCTGCAAGGGAGCAGCGCCATCGTCGAAGTGAGCCTGCTGGAACGGCGTGTGACGCGCTACTTCTCAGTGCCGGAAGCGCCGTCCGGTCTGGCGCTGTGGGGCGACTTTCTGTACGTCACGCACTTCTGGAGCGGCGACCTCACTCTGGTCTATATCCCTGATGGGCGTGTGGCACGCACCCTGAAAACCGGCATCGACACTGGCCTATCGCAGGCGGTTGAACTGGATATTACACGCGGGCTGGCCTATCTACCCCAGACCCGCAGCAACGCCGACAATCCCGCGCTGACCTACGACTCGGTTGTGTTCCCGATTGTGAATCAGGTTGATCTGCGCAACCTGTCGCTGGTGCGCACCGAACGCATCGCGCTGGACATCGCGGATCGACCCGTGAATATGCCGTTTGCCCTCGCGCTGGATCGCTTCCGGCAGTGGTTGTATGTGGCGAACGCCGGCACCAATGATGTGTCGGTCATCGACCTGAACACCGGATTGGCGCGCGCCCATCTGGAAGTCGGCACGAACCCGCGCGGCATCCTCCTCAACCGCGACAACAGCCTGCTGTTCGTCAATAACGCGCTGGAAGGCACGCTGACGATCATCGAAACGCGCAACCTGACCGTGCTCGACACCCTGCCCATCACCGATTTCAATGTGCCGGTGGATACGATCGTGGCCGCCGAATTGTTTTTTGGCGCGGATGATCCCCGCATGAGCTACGGCGGTTGGGTGAGCTGTGCCAACTGCCACTTTGATGGCCTGTCGGATGGGCGAGTGTGGCAGGGCTTCCCGGATGGCCCGCGCAACACACCCGGTCTGTTCGGGCTGGCGGATACCCCGCCCTATAACTGGTCAGCCACATGGGACGAACCCGCCGACGCCGAGTTGAAGATCCGTTCGCTTCAGTTCGGGTCTGGCTTGATCGACTCGCCAACCGTGTCGCCCGCGTTGGGTGATCCGCACGCCGGACGTTCGATTGATCTCGATTCGCTGACCGCTTATCTCGCCAGCTTCACCGGCCCATCCAACCCCTTCACACCGGATGGTTCGCTGGTGCAGCGCGGCGCGGTGGTGTTTGCCGAGCAGAACTGCGCCCAGTGCCACGCCGGAACAGCCGGAACCGATTCGCAGCGCTATGATGTCGGCACGGGCGCGTCCCCGCTGGAAAGAGCGGGCAGCACCTTCGATACGCCGTCGCTGCGCTGGTTGTGGGCCAGCGCGCCTTACTTCCATGACGGTTCAGCCGCCACGCTGCGCGATGTCTTCATCCTGCCGGGGGCGCATCAACTCATCCGTACCCTGCCGCTGGAAGATATTGACGCCTTGGTCACTTACCTGCTGGCGCTGCCCCAATAACAACCGTTACAATAAGGCCGTCAGCGCGTCCGTATTCGCGCTGGCGGCACAAGCAATTGAGAAGAGTGGTTTCTGATGGCGCGTGACATTTCCATTACTTACATGAGCGGCCCGCTGGACGGTAAAACCCTGTCCTTCCAGCAGCCGGATTTGGGCGACGAACGTATTCTGAGCATCGGCAGGCGCGAAGGGTGTGATGTGCATCTGCACTTCGACAGTCAAGCGTCGCGCGTGCATGCCCATCTCGGCATCCTATCCATTCCGGTGACGGCTTCCGAGTCGGTCGAAAATCCCTATATGCTCGGCTTCTGGTTGGAAGACCAGCGCAGCCGCAACGGGACGTTCGTCGAGAAAGATAAGAACCCCGTCAAGGGGCGTGTGAGTTTGCGGCCGGGGACATTATTCCGTGTCGGGCGCACATGGCTGCGCTTGGATGTGCCGCTCACCTACGACGCGGACAGTGACAGTCAGCTTTAGCGCCGCGCTTCCCTTAACTGCCGTCCGGATCAAATGAGCATTCACCACTGCTGATGGTGCAGGTTGCCAGCAGCGCGCTGCCCCGCCGCACCGTGAAGGTTGCCCCCTCCACCTCGCTGATCCAGAACACGCGCCGGATGTTGATCTGCCGCCAGCCCTGCACGAAGTTGCAATCCTCCGGCTTGGTATCCCGGCTGGAAAGGAAGCGGTCATTACGGATGACCTGCAAGCAGTCCCCCGGTGATAAGCTGCTGATCGATTGGCTGTTGTTCTGGCTCCACTCATCCGAGTCGAATTCGGCTGTGCTGCCGTTCGCCAGCGTCAGCGTGAACATCAGATTGCTCATGTTCACCTCGTCCGCCGAGGTGTTATAGACCGTCAGCACTTGGTCGTCGTAGCGCAGTGTGATTGCATCCGCCGTTTGCGGTGCAACGTTCGTCAGCCCAATCGGACTGCTTCGGGTCGCGCTGGCTGCTGCGGCTGGTGTTGTGGCGGTTGCGGTAGCGCTGACTACGCCCAGCGGAGTCACGCTCGCCGTCACCCCCGCTTCACTTTGCGTTGGCGAGGCCGGCGCTTCCGTCGCCGTTGAGTCCTCGGTGGGAACGGTTGTATCCGTCGGCGGCACAGCAGTGGCGCTCGCTTCTGCTTCAGGTGTGGCGCTCCCGTCGCTGACCAGCGCCGCTTGCATCGCCGTCTCGGTGGCCGCTGCCGTCAGGACGCCCGTTTGCTGGCTTAAGAGCAGCGCCGCCGCGCCCAGTGTCAGCAAGATAACCCCCACGATCCCCGCCTGCCGCAGCCATTTCTGGCGCGAACGCCGCTCCTGTTCCTTGAGGATGGCAGACCGTGTGCCTGCCGAGGCTTTCGAGTCGGTCACGGTGGGCGCGTCGTCGCTCACCGGCGCAATCGGGTTGGTTTCAAAGCCCGACTTTTCCTTGACCACCTGCATCGTGGCCGTGTTGGTCACCACGGGCTTGGGCGGGGGCGGTGCGCTGACCGGTTTCTTGATGTCCGAGTCATCCTGCCGCGCGAAGGCTTCTTCCAACGCCTTGACCAATTCGGCGCAGCTTGCGAAGCGTTTCTTCGGGTCTTTGTCCATCGCCCGCACCACGATCTGGTCAACTTGCGGTGGCAGCGCCGGATTGATGCGGCTGGGCGGGGGCGGTGGGTCGGTCAGGTGTTTCATCGCCACCGCCATCGCTGACGGGTCATCGAACGGGACGCGGTTCGTCAGCATCTCGAACAGCACAATCGCCAGCGAATAAATATCGCTCTGCGGCACAGCCTGCGCCGAGTTGATCGCCTGCTCCGGTGCGATGTAATGCGCGCTGCCGAAGGTATTGCCGAATGTCCCCTCCGGCACACTCAGCGCCAAACCGAAATCGGTCAAGATCGCCTTACCGCTGTTCGTCACCATGATGTTGCTCGGCTTGATGTCGCGGTGGATGACGGCTTCGATGTGCGAATAATCCAGCGCCGCGCCGATGTCCCGGATGATATTCAACACATCCGGAATTGACATGCGCGTGCCATTTTTATCATGCTGCTTGAGGATGCTGCGCAGATCTTTGCCCTCGATGAAGCTCATCGCCATATAATACAGGTGATCTGCTTGATCAAACTGGTAAATCCCAACGATGTTAGGATGGCTCAAGCGGGCGATTGCACGCGCTTCGTTCTGGAATCGTTTGCGGTATTCCGCCTCATCCTCGCGGATGGTGGACGCGTCAATCACTTTGACGGCGGCATAGCGGTTGAGCTTTTTGTCCAGCCCACGATACACGCGCGCCATGCCCCCCTGTCCGAGAATGTCTACAATGATGTAATCGCCTAGTTTCTTACCGATGATGGGATCGCTGCTCATATCTGCCCCGACATGTGTACCTTGTAGCTTGTGCCTGAATCTATGCTACATCGAAAGGGGGTGTTTTCATAATAACAATTTGGTGGGAATTTCAATGCCTGCTCATCTTGCGGTATACTTTTTAGAGTTTCCAACAGCTTTCTATAAATGGCTGCTGCATAATCGGTTCATAAGCAGACCTTATTGTCAATAAGGATAAAAAATACGGTGACTCCTTCACCCGATATTCCCGAAAAAGAAATACGCGAGCGTTGTTCGACTTGGCTGGGGCAGGCTGCCGAGGAAGCCAGCCGTTTTCAGCACAATTACATCGGCGTCGAGCACCTATTCATCGCCCTCACGCGGGATGACCAAGGGCTGACCAGTTACCTGATCAAGCGGGCAGGGCTAGACCCGCGCTACGTCCGCAACGAAATCCGCAAGGAGATCGGCCCCGGTGATGGCAAGATCGGCGATGTGCTGCCCCTCACTCCGCGCGCCGAACTCGTGCTGCGGGTCACCATTTTGTTGGCCGACCGTGACGAAGAAGGCACCGGACAGGTCGAAGAAACCCATCTGCTGGTCGCCATCTTGCAGGAAGGCGAGAGCATCCCCGTGCGTAAGCTCACCGAGATGGGCTTCGACCTCAGCCTGTGGTTGCAGCGCTTGGTCTTGGAGGCCGACTCGCTCAAGAACGGTCAGCTAGAACTCAACGACAGCGACATCCTCGCTGTGCCCGGCCCTGCCAGCGATGAATTTGACTTTGGTGCTTCCGATGATGAATTGGACTCCAGCGCCGAGTTGAAGAAAGAATCGCGCATCCCCACGCCGCTGCTCGACAAGTACGGGCGTGACCTCACCGCGCAGGCCGCCGCCGGTAAGATCGGCCCCGCCATCGCCCGTGAACCCGAAATTCGGGCGCTCGCGCGGACTCTGGCGCGCAGCAAGAAAAATAACCCGCTTTTGCTGGGGGATGCCGGTGTCGGCAAGACTGCCGTGGTCGAAGGGCTGGCCTATGCCATCCACGCTGGAACCGCGCCCAATTCGCTGCTCAACCGCCGCATCGTCCAGATCGAAATCGGCACACTGGTAGCCGGCACGAGTCTGCGCGGTCAGTTCGAGGAACGCTTGATCGGCATCGTTGACGAGGTTAAACATGCCGGCAACGTGATCATGTTCATCGACGAAATTCATACCATCGTCGGCGCGGGAGATACCATCGACAGCAACCTTGATGCCGCCAATATTCTCAAGCCGGCCTTGGCGCGCGGCGACATCAACTGCATCGGCGCGACCACCC
>JAFLCH010000111.1 GCA_017303775.1 Anaerolineae bacterium
TACGAGAACGCGGCGCACAGCCTGACGGAAGCGGGAATTGTGATTCGGCTGCGGCAGGATACGCGAATACGGCTGACGTACAAGGATAAGAAGGTGGTCGAGGATGGGGTCACAAAACGCTTCGAGGCCGAAGTGGAGGTGAACGACTTCGACGCGATGGAAATGATCCTCGGCAAGATGGGGTATGAGCCAAACGTGGTGTACGAAAAATACCGCACGACATACCTGCTGGACGGGGCGGAAGTGGTGTTGGACGAGATGCCTTACGGACACTTCGTGGAAATCGAAGGTGATAAAGATACTATCGAGCGGGTGATTGATGTGCTGGATTTGAAATCGGCCAAACGCTACCATGAGAGTTATCTGGAACTGGCGGCGCGGGTTCAGAATAAGCTCGGTTTGCAAGCGGCGGATTTAACATTTGCAAACTACGCACGGGTGCATGTGGATGAAACGGATTTTGATCAGTAAGTCGCCAGTCTCCAGTTTCTTTTTGGTACCCCGCTCATAAAATGAGGGGCCGAAGCCCCTCGATTCCCCTTGAAACAGACAACTCAGTCATGCAGGAAGGTGAAGTTCTGCCATTGATAGGTATAGGTTTTGCCTTCCTTATCCGCTGGCGCGGTGACATAGAACCAGTTGTCATCCGAATAATAGAGGCTGAAGCCTTCGTTGGAAGCGATCAACAGACCATCCTTATGGTGGCCGGTGTCGATCTTGTCGATGATGGTGGTGACGGGGACATCCATGACAAGGCGACCGTTGTTGGTCACAGGGTCAATCGCCAAGAGTTCGATGCCTTCCAGCTTTTTGACTTCCTTGAAAGGCGCAGTCCAATCGCCGGGGAGGCGAACGGTTTCATAGCGGTAGAAGATGGCAACAGGAGCAGCCACATCGGCCCCGTTCAACCGACCATCATAGATGTAACCATTGGTGGGAACAGGCTCTGTGCTGTCTTCCTTAGCAAAGACCGCCCCCGCGCACAGGAGCAGCCCCAATAGAGCCACAAAGAGAAATAGACGCTTGAACATACTATCCTCCTAGCAAACAAAACGGGCGTACCGACAGGTAACGCCCGAAAAACACGAGAGCGATGATGATATAATGATGAGGCGTCAACCTGATCCTAGCGGGTTGACCAGTGAACCTGTGTTGTTTAGCACGCAGGTTCACATTTTCTACTTTCCACTCTTCATTATTCACCCTCTGTGGTCAATCAGTCAGTGTAGAATGTCATCACGGAAACATTACAAAACGCATAAAGGCGACTGAGATCCCGCTTCTGCGCGAGATGTCAGTTATTATCTGTTACATCGTAACTGTGAGGCCGGGATTGTTCTGGCCTATAATGAACGTGATGCCAAAATCGGCATTCATTTAGATTGATTTATTATATCGGCGGCAGACCAATCTGATGCCCACGCAGACAGATGGGTATCGCTGACAAGATGGAGTGACCCTCATGAGCGCGAACAGCCCAACGGTAAAGGAAAAGAAAACGCAGGAGCGTAAGGAGCAATTCACAACTTCATCCGGCATTGAGGTGAAGCGTGTGTATGGGCCAGAAGACGCTCCCATTGACTATGTCGATGATTTAGGAGAACCGGGAGAGTACCCGTTCACACGGGGGGTACAACCGACGATGTACCGGGGGCGATTCTGGACGATGCGCCAGTACGCCGGTTATGCGACGGCGGAAGAATCGAACGCGCGCTACCGTTACCTGCTTGATCAGGGGCAAACGGGGCTGTCGGTGGCGTTTGA
The DNA here is from genome assembly GCA_017303775.1 of Anaerolineae bacterium. Taxonomy (GTDB): domain Bacteria; phylum Chloroflexota; class Anaerolineae; order Aggregatilineales; family Phototrophicaceae; genus CFX2. The sequence continues at coordinate 1,765 of JAFLCH010000111.1, forward strand.
TCTGCCGACACAGATCGGATATGACGCAGATGATCCGATGGCGCTGGGGGAAGTAGGTAAGGTGGGCGTGAGCATCAGCAGTCTGCGCGATATGGCGCGGTTGTTCGACGGCATCCCGCTGGACAAGGTATCCACGAGTATGACGATTAACGCCCCGGCGACGGTGCTGCTGGCGATGTATATCGCGGTGGGCAAGCGGCAGGGCGTGAGCGAGAATCAACTGCGCGGGACGGTGCAGAACGACATTTTGAAGGAGTATATCGCGCGCGGGACGTATATCTTCCCGCCGGAGCCGTCGATGCGGCTGATCACGAATTTGTTCGACTACTGCCAGAAGCAGGTACCGCATTGGAACACGATCAGCATCAGCGGGTATCACATCCGCGAGGCCGGCTGTACGGCGGTGCAGGAAGTGGCCTTCACATTGGCGAACGGGATGGCGTATGTGCAGGCGGCGATAGACGCGGGCTTGGACGTGGATGACTTCGCGCCGCAGCTTTCGTTCTTCTTCAATTCACACAACAACTTCCTTGAAGAGGTGGCTAAGTTCCGCGCCGCCCGTAAGCTGTGGGCGCAGGTGATGCGGGAACGCTTCGGTGCGAAGAATCCGCGCAGTTGGCAGCTCAAGTTCCACACGCAGACCGGCGGCAGCACGCTGACAGCACAACAACCGGAAAACAACATCGTGCGGGTGGCGCTGCAAGCGCTTTCGGCGGTGATGGGCGGAACTCAATCGCTGCATACCAACAGCATGGATGAGGCGCTGGCGCTGCCGACACAGAAGGCTGTACAGGTGGCGCTGCGGACGCAGCAGATCATCGCCTATGAAACGGGCGTGGCTGATACGGTTGATCCGCTGGCGGGCAGTTATGTGATCGAGAGCCTGACGGACGAGATCGTCAAACGCGCTGAAGATTACATCCGCAAGATCGACGAGATGGGCGGAGCGCTGGCCGCGATTGAGGCCGGTTTCATGAATCTGGAGATTCAGGACGCGGCGTATGCCTATCAACAGGCGGTGGAAAGCGGCGAACAGGTGATTGTGGGCATGAACCAGTTCACGGTGAAGGAAGATTCACAACCGGAACTGCTGCGCGTGAATCCGGCGATTGAACAATCGCAGCGGGCGAAGCTGGCGGAACTGCGGGCAGCCCGCGATAACGGTAAGGTGGCGGAACTGCGCGGGCAGTTGGAAGCAGCAGCGCGCACCAACGAGAACCTGATGCCGTTGTTCATCACCTGCGTGGAACATGATATGACGCTGGGAGAGATTTGCCACACGCTGCGCGGGGTATTCGGTGAGTATCGCCCAACCGTGAGCGTATAGCCTATACAGCGGCTGAACAACTGATGCTGGCTACAGGAGGCGGTGTGAAGACATTGGCCTCCTGTTTTATTGGGCGTGAAGCGGTGCGGCAGCATTCAACCTTGTGAGAGTGTTCGCCACGATATGCAGCAGTGTACTTGCGTATGTGAGGATTATGCTCTCGCCATACTAATGAATCGCTGTGCCTGATCAGGATCGTTGCAGAATTGAAGTTTAGGCCGGCACAGGTTGAACAAGAGCAAGATTGCCAGACGGTTGAGCTTCGTTTTACTCACAACAACTAGCTGGGAAATCTGATAGCTGTTGAGATAATGCTGGGTTGGTTTGACGCGTTCGATGCTATACGGCGAAAAAACAGCGTCAGAGGCGTCAACGATCAGGGCAATGCGTTCGGTTGAAGCTTGAAGATATTCATTGATTTGCCTATCGATCTCGATGAACTCTTGCATCGAGATGCTACCGGACATTGTAACCTGTAATACCTTCCCCTGTTGGTTCCAATCTACTTTAAATGACATGGCGAGTTTCTCTCATTGATATACGGAGCACCGTCACCTCAGCTTATACCAACTCTTCAAGACGCCGCGCAAAGGCAGTGGCATCGATAGGTTTGGCAAAATAAGCTGTAAAACCGGCCCGGATTGCATCTTCACGCAGTTTGGATGTGTGGTAGGCGGTAACGGCTATGCAAGGAAGACTGGCGGTCTTCGGATCTTCTAAAATTTCTGCGAGCAGATCCCAACCGTTTTTGTCGGGAAGTGCGAGATCAAGTATAGCGACATGATAGGTGGTACCGCTACGAAACAGGAGTTCTTCGGCTTCGGCAACGTTATTTGCCACATCAAAAGAGAGGTTGAGATGCCCAAGAATGGTTGCTACAACTTCTTGCCCGTCGGGGTCGTCTTCGACCACGAGAATGTGCCAGTTTTTTTGCGACATTGGTTTTACGGCTCCTAAATGTTCAAGTGTTCGGCTAATTCGGGAATATCCATCAGCAGTTTGAGTAAATCATAGATGAATGTCTCGGCGGTGAGCGGCTTGGTGAGATAGTTATGAAAGCCGGCTGTAATCGCTCGTTCCCGATCCCCGACCATGGCATGGGCTGTGAGCGCAATGGCAGGAATATCCATTAGCGAACGGTCATTCTTTAACTCATGAATGAGTCCCCAGCCATCCATGACGGGCATGGAAATATCAGAGATGATAAATCGTGGTTGAATTTTGCGCACCTGCTCTAAGCCTTCTGCGCCATTTGTGCCGGTGTGAACATTCGCGCCATAGGCATCCAAAATAATCTCAGCAACTTCTAGACTATCAGGTTCGTCATCAACGACAACGATGTCCCAATTTGATAACAAGTCTGCTGGTATATTGATTCTGGTCATTGTTTACTCTCCACGGATTCGTGTTTTGTTTGAATCGGCAGCGTGACTGTGAACGTACTGCCAATATTCACTTCACTTTGAAGGGTGACCGTTCCACCCATTGTGCGGGTGTATTTATGGACAATCGCTAGTCCTAAGCCGGTACCACCGTACTTACGTTTAGATGTTTGGTCGACCTGCCGGAATTCCTCGAAGACATATTCACGCGCATGAGGTGGAATGCCAATGCCTGTGTCGGTGACACTGATTTGCCAGTTTTCACCGCCATTCGACAGCGCCAGCGAGACTTTCCCTTGTTCGGTGAATTTGATGGCATTGCCGAGCAGGTTGATGGCAACTTTTGAGATCGCTTCTTCGTCACCGTAGACTGTTTCCGGCAGATGTGGATCCAGTATGAGTTCGAAGTCGATATTTTTCTTTTCGGCAAGGATGCTAATTTCTGTTTGCCAGCGTTTGGCGAGGTCAACCGGTGAGAACGGCTGATAGGCCAGCTCAAGGCGACCGGATTCGACGCGTGAGAGATCCAAGAAGTCATTGATTAGCTGCAACAAGCGCTTGCTGTTGATGTTGACACGGGTGATATAGCGTTCGGTTTTCTCGTTGAATTCGACCCCACCCATACGGCTGAGCATAATGCTGGTAAAACCTTCAATGGCGTTCATGGGTGTACGGAGTTCGTGGGACATGGTGGACAGGAATTCGGATTTGAGGCGCGAATTTTCTTCGGCAAGACGTTTGGCGGCCTGTAATTCTTTGATGAGACGCTGGCGCTCGAGGTCAACACGGATGTATTCATCAATATCATTCACAAGCCGCTTACGTTCATTGTCTGACCGGAGGAACTCGTCAACCGTAGCCTGCAATTCAAGCGTACTATCTTCTAGCTGCTGTTGGAGTTTCGCATTATCGTGCTGAAGCGCTTTAATCGTGGCTTCCAACTTCTCTATCTGGTCGTTGGTGGAGGCTGCCGGTGAAATTTGGTTGTTGACATCTACAAGGCTCTGTCCCATGAGTGTATCCTTATCGTTACATTTCACAGCGGGTTAAGGGATAGTTGATTACCCCTCTTTAAACACGCTTAAATGCGTTATTTTTCTTAATACTCATTATCTATCTTACCCTCAAAAAATAAGTGTAAAGAATTTCCCGATTTACAATTTTTGTTATATGTTGATATAGAAGCGTATGGTGTTCTCGGTGCGGTTGAAGCCGGCGATGGTTGGGGATGATCTGATTACGAAGGAATGAAATAAGTTATATCTACAATTTAGAAAAGAAATCAATCTTAATTATCTAGGTGCAAAAATTCAGTTATTGTACATTTTAAGGGGTGGCGACACTTTCAAACGTACTTAGCTTGAATTAAAGAGAGAATACCATGACCAAAATGACGATTAGTGACACCGAATATGCGACGCTTTGGTACCATCCTGACCACAAAATTGTGCACCACCAATTTCATAAATTTATCCATGGTGAGGAGTTCCGCCAAGTCTTGGATAAGGGCGTAGAAATATTTAAGGAGAATGGCGCACAGAAGTGGCTGTCTGATGATCGAATGAACTCGACCTTGACCGCCGAAGATGGCGCTTGGGCTACCACAGATTGGTCTGCCCGCGTTATGGCAGCCGGATGGAAATACTGGGCAATTGTGATGCCGGACAAGGTTGTTGGGAAATTGAACATGCAGCGCTTTATTGAAGACTATTCTAAAAAAGGGGTCACAATTGACATCTTTGGCGACCCTGAAGAAGCTTTGAAGTGGTTAGAATCAGTCAATTAGCTCAACAATAATCAGGGCAGGCGCTCGATTTCCCCTCGCAATGAGCGCCTCCTAGCCACATATCCCCAGACTCGCACCTGTTGAATTGCCACGTCGCGTCCCCCCAAAAACAGGTTTGTCAGGCAACACGTTGCGCCAATGGTTGGGCCGCTACACTGGCGAAGCCCTATCGTTGTCGAAAGACGGTACGTATCACTCCCCTATCACCCGTTGGTCAATCATTTAGCTTGTGGCCGCTACCCGGACTCGCCTATTGGAGCAAGCGACGGTTGGAAAGTTGTGTATGATTGTCTCTAATCGGATAGAGCAAGCAGGTGCGGCATGGGTTGGAACCGGAATATCGGCAGCAGGGCGAGTATTTACAGTATCGGGAGTTTGGCGAGTATCCTCAGCATCGGCAGCTTAGGGAGCATCCTGAGCATCGGCAGCACAGGCAGCATTTTGAGTATTGCCAGCACGGGCAGCATCTTGAGCGTGGGGAGTGTGCTGAGTATTTTGTCGTTCTTCAGTGTCCTTTCAATGCTGAAAGCATTCACATTCGACAGTCTGGGAATCTGGCGGGCGATCCGACGGCGTGATAGAGATTAAGTCAGCGAGGGAGTGGAGATGAGCGAGCAAAGCAGCATGGAAAACTTTCTAGCGTCCGTGGGACAGCGCGCGCTGCCGCACAACCCGATGCAGCGGGTACGGGTGCTGGCGAAGGAATTGGCAGAAGGGGCAGCCCAAGGCTTGTGGGGCGTGGGGATTGGCACCTTCCGGGGGATGCCAAACGACACGGCAGTACAGCAGTACATCCAAGCCCGATGGGGAGACGCGCTGCCGAATCTGGGGATTCTGGTCAGTTACGGCTACCTGAGCTTCAATGCCCACGCCGGTTCGTCATCGCAAGGCGAGCTGGTCATCATGAAGGCGGCGTTTGATCTGATTGATGAGGGAGAGGAAGCGAATATCTTCATCTCGTACAAGCGAAGTGAGAGCAGCGCATTCGCTTTGCTGGTGCTGGCGCGGTTGAAAGCGGCGGGGATGGAACCGTTCCTTGATCTGGCGCTGCAACCGGGGGATGACTGGGAACGCGGGCTGCGGGAGCGGATTCAACGCTATCAATATTTGATCGCTATTTTGGGGCCGGAAACGCTGCGATCCGAGGTGTGCTTGCGCGAGATTAGTTGGGCGATTGAGGCGGGGCTGCAAATCATCCCGATCTGGCACAATGGATTCACTTATGTGTCGGGGGCATGGGATGTATCGTTGAAGGTAGACACGGCGTTGAGCAAGACGCACACGATCCGCGTCATTGAGGAGAGCGCGCTGGGTTACAACAATGCACTGGTGGAGCTGCTGAACCGGTTCGGGGTGACGCCGTAGGTGTGATTTATAGGATGGCGAATTCCGGCTAACTGTGAATTCATTCACAACCACATTACATTCCTCCCCCTCCGACTATGAGTAAGTGCTTTTGTGAGGCATGGGCGAGCAGGATATAATGTGAGGGATGTTTAAGAAGGATGACCCTCAACCACCGCAACGCCCCAGACTGCTGCTTACGTTGATGGTGGGGCTGGCTGTATATCAAGCAAGTGCGGCAGGTTACGCGCTGAATACGCCGAGGGAGATCAGCGAGCAAGTCGCACTGCCCATGAGCCTGTGGTTTGTAAGCGGGGTGATGTGGGCAGTCACAGCCCTTTACGGTGTGAGGCGGCTGTGGAGGCGAGAGCGCGGCAGCAAAGCATTCGCTGGATGGGTTATCGTCGGATTTAGTATCTACAGCGCGTTAAGATTGTTTTTGTATGCGGCAGCAGATTACGACCGGGGACGGTTACCGTTTCTGGTGATTATGGTCGGGCTCATTCTGCTTTTGCCAGCGAGACGGCTGGTGCGCCGGTTCGAGGCAAACGCAAATACAATGGAGAAAGATTATGACGGTAATAGATCATCTCAGTAAAATAGAGGAGTTACGGCTCAAGCGCGCACAAAGCCACGAAGGTGGTGGTGTGGACCGCCAGAAGAAGCAGAAAGAAGGAAACCGGCACACCGCGCATGAGCGGTTGGACGTTCTGCTTGATCCGGGCAGCTTCCGCGAGTTGGACGCGTTCGCGCAGCATCGTGTGAACGACTTCGGCATGGATAAGAAAAAGTATCTGGGCGACAGTGTCGTCACCGGCTGGGGAACGATTAACGGGCATCTCGTTTACGTTTTCTCGCAGGATTTCACGGTGATCGGCGGCAGCCTGAGCGAAGTTCATGCTGAGAAGATTTGCAAGGTCATGGATATGGCCTTAAAAACCGGCGCGCCAGTCATCGGCTTGAACGACAGCGGCGGCGCACGTATTCAAGAAGGCGTGCTGAGCCTCGCCGGATACGCGGAAATTTTCCTGCGGAACACGATGAGCAGCGGCGTTGTGCCACAAGTCAGCCTGATCATGGGGCCGTGCGCGGGTGGTGCGGTTTACAGCCCTGCGCTGACCGACTTCGTGATTATGGTGCAAGACAGCAGCTACATGTATATTACCGGCCCGGATGTGGTGAAGACGGTCACGCATGAAGACGTGACGCACGAAGAACTGGGCGGCGCTTCGGTACATGCGAGCAAGAGCGGCGTGTGCCATCTGGTAGCGGACAACGAACAGCAGGCGCTCCTGCTGGCGCGCGAATTGATGAGCTATCTGCCCCAAAACAACATGGAAGACCCGCCGTTCGTCCCTACGAATGACGATCCACTGCGGGCTGACCCCGAACTGGACAAAATTATCCCTGACAACCCCAACAAACCCTATGACATGAAAGATGTCATCAAGAAAGTGGTTGATGACGGTGTTTTCTTTGAGATTCATGAAAACTTCGCCATGAATATCGTGGTAGGGTTCGCGCGGTTGGGCGGCCACAGTGTTGGGATTGTGGCGAACCAACCGGCAGTCCTCGCGGGCGTGTTGGACATCGATGCCAGCGAGAAGGCAGCACGCTTCGTGCGCTTCTGCGACGCGTTCAATGTGCCGATTGTCACGTTCGTGGATGTGCCCGGTTATATGCCCGGTACGGCACAGGAATACGGTGGAATCATCCGCGCTGGCGCGAAACTGCTGTACGCCTACTGCGAAGCAACAGTGCCGAAGCTGACCGTGACTACACGCAAGAGCTACGGCGGCGCGTACTGCGTTATGAGCAGTAAACATCTGCGCGGCGATTTGAATCTGGCATGGCCGACCGCCGAAATCGCGGTCATGGGGCCGGACGGTGCCGTGGGCATCATCTTCCGCCGGGAAATCGAAACGGCAGAAGATCCGGTGGCGAAGAAAGCGGAACTGACTAACGATTACCGTGAAAAGTTCGCCAGCCCGTATTCAGCAGCGGAACGAGGCTATATCGACGACATCATCGAACCGCGCGAAACCCGCGCCCGGCTGATCAATGGCCTAGAAGTGTTCCAGAACAAGCGCGACAGTAATCCGGCACGCAAGCATGGGAATATCCCGTTGTAAGCGCGAACGGAGCAACCGTCCGAAAACAACCAAACTCAACATTTCAGGCAGAAAATCTGCCTTATGCCCTGAAGGACAAGGGTCGCACAGGGATAATGGAGGCGCAAAGTGGTAAAGCGCAAAGAAAAAGAAAGTATGAGCGACGCTGGCCCGCAGCGTAAGATTAATAAGATACTGATCGCGAACCGTGGTGAGATTGCGGTACGGGTAATCCGTGCCTGCCGCGACTTAGGTATCGAATCGGTAGCCGTTTATTCCGAGGCAGATCGCACCAGCTTGCATGTACGTTACGCGGATGAGGCGGTTTTCATTGGCCCGCCCCCCCCGCGTGAAAGCTACCTGCTGGCGGAAAAGATCATCGAAGCGGCGAAGAAAACTGGCGCGGACGCCATTCACCCCGGTTATGGCTTCCTTTCCGAGCGTGAATTCTTCTCGCAAATGTGCCAAGACGAAGGAATCATTTTCATCGGCCCGCCGCCGCACGCCATTTCGACAATGGGCGACAAACAAACCGCCCGCGAAACGGTCAAGAAAGCCGGTGTGCCGGTTGTACCCGGTACTGAACCGGGTATGCGCGATGAAGACATCCTGCGTATCGCCCCGACCTTCGGCTTCCCGCTGCTGGTGAAGGCGACGGCAGGTGGTGGCGGTAAAGGGATGCGCGCTGTCTATAAGGAAGAGGACTTGAAGGACGCGATTGCTTCGGCACGACGCGAGGCCGAGAGCGCCTTCGGTAACGGCGATGTGTATGTCGAAAAGCTGCTGGTCGGCGCGCGGCATATCGAATTCCAAGTGCTGGCGGATATGCACGGTAACACGGTTCATCTCGGTGAGCGTGAATGCTCGATCCAGCGGCGTCACCAAAAGCTGGTGGAAGAGTCGCCCAGCGTGGTGTTGGAGCAAGACCCTGACCTGCGGCGGCGGATGGGCGAGATGGCCGTCCGTGCGGCGCAGTCGGTGGGTTATCTGAACGCGGGGACGATTGAATGTCTGGTCGATAAGGACAAGAACTTCTACTTCCTCGAAATGAACACCCGTTTGCAGGTAGAACATCCGGTGACGGAACTGGTGACCGGCATCGACCTCGTCAAAGAGCAAATCCGCATCGCGCGCGGACGCCGGATGGGGCCAACCCAGAGTGTGCTGGAACCGCGCGGTCATGCGATTGAATGCCGCGTCAACGCGGAAGACCCCTATAACAACTTCATGCCCTCCATCGGCAAGATCAGCACGTTGATCGTACCGACTGGCCCCGGCGTGCGGGTGGACAGCGGCGTGTATGCCGGATACGAGATTTCACCGTATTACGACAGCATGATCGCGAAGCTCATTACATGGGGTGAAGATCGCAGCGAGGCCATCCTGCGGATGCGCCGTGCGCTGGAAGAATACACCATCATGGGTGTGAAGCATAATATTCCGTTCCACCAGAACCTGATGGCGAGCTTCAGCTTCCTCGCCGGTAAATTCGACACTAAATGGGTGGAAGAACACTTCAGCATGGATACGTATGAGGTCGCCCCCAGCGAAGACGAACTGGAGACGGCAGCGATTGCGGCCACGCTCTATGCACACCGCCAGCGGCAGCTCGCGACGCAGGTTGTGACCAAAGGCGAACGAGACACGAGCAACTGGAAATGGGTCGGGCGCTGGGAAAGGATGCACCGATGAAATACGTAACCACGGTTAACAACCACAAGTATGAGATTGAAATCTTAGCGGACGGCAGCGTGCTGGTGAACGGCAAGCCGCGCGTGGTGGACTTCACACCGCTGGGACGCACCAGTTACTCGATCCTCTCCGAAGGTAAGTCGCAGTCGATGACGATTGAAGAACGCGACGGAAACATCGAACTGCTGATGCGCGGCGGACGGATGTACACCAGCCAAGTGATGGATGAACGCGCGCTGTTGATGGCGCAGCGGAGCGGCGCACTGGCTGCCGACTCAGGCGAGATCAAGATCAAGTCACCTATGCCGGGGCTGATCGTAGCTGTGAAGGTCGAAGCGGGGCAAGAAGTAAAAGCCGGTGAAACGGTTGTCATCCTCGAATCGATGAAGATGCAGAATGAATTGAAAGCACCCCGTGACGGCGTGATTGGCGCGGTCAATGTGGCGGGTGGACAAGCAGTCGAGCAGAATAAGGTTCTGATAACGATTACCTGAACGCGAGACATCTCCTCAGCAATAGACAGAGCGCGGCGTCATGGCTGCGCTCTGTCTGTTTGTGGGGATTGAGTCTTATGGCAGCGGGGCGGTTTGTGCTATCCTCATGCCATGCAGAACGCTCAACGTGTGACCCGCCTTTTCCCCTATCTATGGCTTGTGCTGCTCATCGGCTATGTGCTGGCTGGAGTCGAAGTCGTGCCGTTTCATGGCGACGAATCGACGCAAATTTACATGAGCCGGGATTATGCCTACCAGTTCATCGAACGCGACTACGAAAAGCTGATGTACAGCGATACACCGGTCAGCCCGACTGAACAACAGCTCCGGCTGTTGAACGGGACGGTGAACAAATACCTCATCGGGCTGGCATGGCACAGCAGCGGCTACACCGTGAATGACATCAACGAACAGTGGGATTGGGGCGCAGATTGGCAGTATAACCAGCAAAATGGGCATGCCCCAAGCGCTGACCTGCTGCAAGTGGCGCGCTGGCCGTCGGCGCTGCTGCTGGCGGGCAGTGTGGTGGTGATGTTCGCGCTGGGGCGGGCGCTCGGTGGACGCTGGAC
>JAFLCH010000112.1 GCA_017303775.1 Anaerolineae bacterium
AAGCGCTCATGAAATTCGGCCCGCCCTATGTCACCTACCGGATGGATGACAGCTACATCCTCATCACCGACCCGTCTGCCGAACGAATCGTGGTGCGCGGGTTAGCCGTCCCGCCTGACCAGCAGCGGCAGGGCAAGGCCACCCGTATGTTGGCGGCAGTGCTGGCCGCCCACCCCGGCAAGGCGTGGTTCGTCCCTCAGATTTGTCCGGAAGAGATCGGCACAGTCTTCCTGCGCAACGGTTTCCAACCGCTGCCGCTCAATCAATTTCAAATGCGTCTCAGGTTGGATTAAGCCGCAACCTTCATTTCTTCCGGCTGCCGTTCTCTGGTATCATGTTCACATTGGTTATGCCCATAGGAGTCCGCACACTTGCCACCTCAACCAACTGCCTCCACCGGCCTGACGCAGGCTGAAGTCGCCCAGCGCGTCCAACGCGGTGAAACCAATGCCTTCAAAGCCCGTGTCGGGCGCAGCTACTGGCAAATCTTCCGCGACAATGTGCTCAACGTTTTCAACATCGTCTTCTTCACCCTGATGGTGGTGGTCATCTACCTTCAGGATTATTCCACCGCCGTCTTCGCCGGTTTCAGCGTAGTCACCAATTCTATCCTTGGCATGTTTCAGGAAATCAGCGCCAAGCGCCAGTTGGATAAGCTGGCTGCGCTGGCCGCCAAAGATGTCCTCGTCTGGCGTGATGGCAAGCTGGTCGGCGTCCCGATCCCCGGCATCGTCAAAGATGATGTGATGCCCATCGAACCCGGTGACCGGCTGGTCGTGGATGGCCTCATCCTCGAAAGCGACAGCCTCGAAATGGACGAGTCGCAGCTAACCGGGGAATCCGACGCGGTCTTCAAAGAAGCCGGTCATGAAGTGCATTCCGGCTCGTTCTGCATCGCTGGAACCGGCCTGATGCGCGTCACCAAAGTCGGCAAGGACAGCACCATCAACAACCTGTCCACCATCGCTAAAATTTACAAGAACGTACTCACCCCGACCCAGAAGCGCATCTCCGCGCTGGTGCAGGTCGCGCTCATCATCATGCTCATCGTCATGCCCATGCTGGCCATCGCGGGTTATTTGACGCAGCTTCCCATTCTGGAAATCGTGCGCAGTCTGGTGGTCTTCGTCAGCAGCATCGTCCCGCAGGGGTTGGTGCTCACGACCATCCTCTCGCTCACCATCGGCGCGGTCACCATCAGCCGTTTTCAGACCCTCATCCAGCGCGTCAACGCCGTTGAATCGATGGCTAACGTAACCGTCCTCTGTTTCGACAAAACCGGCACGCTCACTCGTAACATCCTCACCGTCACCGAGATCATCCCGCTGAACGGTCACACGGCGGAAGCCATTCAAGCCGATCTGCGCACTTACACCGGCAGCCTTTCCTACAAGAACCGCACCGCCGGAGCGATTGCCGAATTCCTGCCTGCCGTGACCTCCAACGGTTCTACGCCTACCAAGCTCAAAGAGATTCCCTTCAACTCCAGCCGCAAGTGGGGCGCGGTCGTCTTCCCTGAGCATACCTTTGTCCTTGGCGCACCGGAACGCGTCATCGACTCGCGTGCCTTTCCCGAAGCCGCGCGTCATGCCGAAGCCTTAGCCGCGCAGGGGCTGCGCGTCCTCGCCTTCGCCCGTACCCAGCAGCCCCCGGTAGACGGTCAATTAACCGGCGCTGCCGACGCGCAAGCGCTCATCATCCTCAACGACCAGATCAGGCCGGATATTCAAGACACGCTCAACTCCTTCCGCCAGCAAAATGTGGCGCTCAAGGTCATCTCCGGCGATAACCTCGAAACCGTCAAATCCATCGCCACCGCTTCCGGCCTCGTCATCAACCACGCCTACACCGGCGATGAACTCAATCAGATGTCCGACCCCGAACTCGAATCGGCGGCGGTCAATGGCGATCTCTTCGCCCGCATCGAACCGGATACCAAACGGCGCATCATCGCCGCCCTCAAACGGCAGGGGCATTATGTCGCCATGGTCGGCGACGGCGTGAACGATGTCCCCGCCCTCAAAGAAGCTCACCTCGCCATCGCCATGAACGACGGCGCGCAAATCAGCAAGGATGTGGCCGAAATCGTCCTCCTCAATAACGCCATGTCCACCCTCCCCAAAGCCTTCGAGGAAGGGCGTACCATCACCCAAACCATCTTCAGCACCACCAAGCTGTTCCTCGTCAAGAACTTCTATAACATCGTCCTCATCTTCTTCATCGGCTTCATGGGGCTGCCGTTCCCTACCAGCCCGATTCAAATCAGTTGGATCACCTTCGGCACGGTCAACATTCCCGCCACCCTCATCGCCTTCAAAATCATCCGCCCCAAATTTCTGGCGGAGTTCCGGCGTGATGTGCTGGAATATGTCATCACCTGCGGCACCATCAGCGCCGTCAATCTGGCGGTGATGTACGCTGTCGTCTATTACGCCACCGATATGAATGTTTTCGCCGCCCGCAGCGCCGTCACCCTGTTCATCGCCTTTCTGGGTACGATGATCTTCTGGCACATCTGCGGCATTGAACTCATGGAACCGCGCACGCTGCTTCAAAACAGCCGCATCACCTTGCTCGGCATCGCGCTCACCGGGATAACCATGCTCGCGCCCTTCCTGCTCCCGCAGTGGTTCGACTTCATCCCGCCCACGCCGCTCATCTGGGCGCTGATGATCTCCATCTTCCTCTTCACGGTGGTCACCGTTCATGTCGTCACCCGCAGTCGTTATCTCATCCTGCAATTCTGGGAGGTTTTCAAACCCTGAGTGTCCGAAACGCGGTACAATGACGACATCTTTTACTTACGGATCAGTTGGAGGAGAGCATTAACATGAGCAAAAAGGTTGTGACAACTCATAATGCGCCCGGTGCAGTCGGCCCGTACTCACAGGCTATCATTGCCAACGGCCTTGTATTTACCGCCGGTCAAATCGCCATCGTCCCCGGCACCAGCGATATCGCCGCAGGGGGCATTCAGGAGCAAACCGCGCAGGTACTGCGCAATGTGGCCGCTGTGCTGGAAGCCGCAGGCAGTTCGCTGGATAAAGTCGTCAAGACCACCGTTTTCCTGAAAAACGTGTCAGACTTCGCGGCCATGAACGAGACCTATGTCACCTTCTTCCCCGCCGAACGTCCCGCCCGTTCTACCGTACAGGCCGAGCTGCCACGTGCCGATGCACTGGTCGAAATTGAAGTGATCGCCCTCGCCTAAAGTGGTTGTTCATCAAAACACCCCGCTCAACTTGACGGGGTGTTTTGTATGGCGGTGTATTTCTTTTGCAGTAGTTCTCTGGCTTCTTCCACCGATTTTGCCAGCTTTAGCTTATGTGATATTTGTGGGTACATCTCTACCATCATCAGCAGCAAACTGCGAATAAATACACTAGAATGCGCCAACACGACTTGTTCCAACTGTTCTGTCTCTATTACCCACTGCGCCGAACGCCGGAATTCCATGAACAAATCCGTCGGGACAGTTCGAGTTCGGCTCACATCCAATATTAAAGCTACCGGATGCGTAACTGTTTTCATCATCTGCACCTTTTGAGCATTCATCTGCTCATATTCTTCCCGTGTGAACGGGGAGGTGAAGTGAATGCAGATCACGCGTTTCGAGTCATCAGCCCATTCCGTAACAATCATCAAAACTGACCTTATCTATTGATAAAGCGCTTGAGAACGCTATATTCATTCTAATTTAATTGAAGCATTCTGATTATTAAGAATGGTTATAAAGACTGAGGTAGATTTATCGTCACCAATAATCTTGAGGAAAACAACCCGTGTGTTGGGAGGCTTCAATTGGTTCAATTCTCGGTTTTGAATACAAGATCCCGAAGCGCTGCCACTGAGATTTTATACCGCGCTCAACCCCAACTACCACAGCATTCCGCCATACACGATCACCATGCTCACTACAGCCATCATCGTAAACGCGACGAAAGACTCTTTGCTCACCATCCGCGTCACGACATAGCTCCCCATCGACAGCCCTAATCCTACAACCGCCCCAACCCCGTAACGGATCAATCCACGCAGCAGTTCGCCTACATCCAGTTGAATGTGTAAATTGTCGCCGTTCAAGCGCTGTGTGACGAATATGCCAGCGCCCACTAGCGTCACCACCAGCAGCAGCACGCTCAACCATCGTTCGCTTGGCCGCCGCGCTGTTACCACTAGCCCAACCCCCAACAGCAGCCATCCCAACGCAAAAAAGATAACGCCAACCCCCATAATGTCGCGCGCCAATGCAGCCATATCCCCAACCTTATTTGTCTATCAAAGACAGCCGGCCAACCATTCAGCTTATTATGAGGCAGTGAACATATGAGATGCAATGGGCATAATAAGTGCGGTAATCCGGAGTACGAGTGTAAGGATTGCGGCGATTGCTGTATGATCTTTAGCTCGGCAGAACAAATACCATTCCGAATAAAATACATAAAGAACCTTCGTGCAGTTCCTTTTGCGATTGCAGCCTTCCATCTATTTTTTTGAAACCGGGTCTTTATTTGAGGCTATACGATTATGGTTAACGAGGATATCTACGCGGATCTGCGGCGTCAGGCGCTTAACTGGACGCTGGTGCTTATTGGCGCGGGTACGTGGATCGGTCTGCTGGCGGCTAATCTGATCTCGCACAGGCTGCCGATTGAATGGATCGGCAGTGCAGTAGCCACTATCAGCATCTGCGCCGGGCTATACATCCTTGGGCATAATCATCTGCGGCTGGCCTGCTACGCCGCCGTCGTTTGTTTGTGGACTATCAACGCGATAACTGCTTTTTATTTGTCACAGCCGTTTTTTTTGTATCTGTTTGGTCTCGTTATCGTGCTGTCGAGCAGCCTCATCAGGTTTTCAGTAACCATCTTTCTGGCAGCATCGAGCACAGTCATGATCATCATACTCAGTGGAGGGCAAGAACTGCCTGTAGGGCCGCTCATGAATCTTTGGGGCTGTTTGATCGGGGCTGTTGTTGTTTCCAGAGGCCTTTATCAGGTATTGGAGACTATTAATCGACATCATGATTATGCGATTGAGCAAATGAATCTTGCGCGTGATCACCGCGCACAACTTGTCAAGTTGACTAAGACGCTGCAAGAAACGACCGAGGTGCTGCGGCACACGAATATTCAACTTCGCTACGCCCGCGAGGCCGCTGACGAAGCACGGCGTCTCAAGGCGCAGTTCGCAGCTAATGTGAGCCATGAACTGCGCACACCGATCAACCTCGTAATTGGATACAGCGAGGTGATGGTTACGGCGCCAGAGATATACGGCGCACCACTGCCACCGGCATATCGCAGCGATATTCAAGCAATTTACCGCAATGCCAAGCACTTACAGGATCTGATCAACGATATTCTGGATATTTCACAAATTGAGGCCTCTCGGTTGGCCGTTACCAAAGAGAAGTCCGATCTGCGCCAGACGCTGCTTGAGGCAGCAAAGATGGCCCAGAGTCTTATCGACGCAAAAGGCTTACAGTTCCGTATAGAGATGCCTATCGAACTCCCTGAAGTATGGATTGACTGCACCCGAATTCGGCAGGTGGTGCTTAATTTGCTGGCTAATGCAGTCCGCTTTACTGACAAAGGCACCATTACACTGTGTGTCAACCAAGATCAAGACGAGATCACCATCAGCGTCAAGGATACCGGTATTGGAATCGCCAAAGACGATCTGGATCGAATATTTGAGGAGTTTTACCAGACCGAAAATTCCCTGTCCAGAAAACAAGGTGGCACCGGACTTGGCCTAACATTGAGCATGCATGTGATCCACCATCACGGTGGGCGGTTGTGGGCGGAAAGTGATGGCATAGCGGATCATGGAAGTACGTTTTCTTTTACGTTGCCCATCTCCGATGATGCTAAGCTCATCGTGGGTCATCAAGTTTCAAAGATGGATGCCAGCCCCAGTTCGAAATGCGTGATTGTATTTGACGATGATGTTGCGATTGGGCATCTATTCAAGCGATACCTGAATAAGCACGAGGTCGTGATTAGCCAATCACTGGAGGATCTGGCTCGTCTCACGCAAATGATACAACCTTCAGCCGTCGTACTTGACCGAAACCAGCGACAAGCCGAATTTGAAGGGTTCTTAGCCAATTGCAGTACCGACACAGCCATTATTTTTTGCCCGATGCCGAGCCGGCGACGTGCAACCCAAGCATACAATGTCGCCGACTACCTCACAAAGCCGATCACCCGACAGGCGTTGATTAACGCGATTGTGGCATTGGAAAAGCCTGTTCATAAGATCCTTGTTGTGGATGATGAACGCGATATCACGCGCATGTTAAGCCGTATGCTGCAATCCTACGACCAACAGTATGTGGTGTGGCAGGCAAATAATGGAGCAGATGGCTTGGCGATCATGTATCGTGAACGCCCTGACGTTGTTTTGCTGGATGTTCAAATGCCCACAATGGATGGTTTCAGTATCGTCCATCGCATGAAACATGATCCCTTACTCCACGATATTCCCGTCATTATTGCCTCGGCACGGGGTGCTGAAGAAGTGATCAACTCCATGATCGCGGGCGAGATGACCGTGGTTCGGCCAAACGGATTTAGTCCGGTTGAACTGGTGAACTGTATTGAGGCAGTGGTCGATGTTCTGATGCCACCTAGCGCTCCAGTGCTTTCAGGAAGCTAATGCGATCAGGCGGCTTCCGGAGATAGCCATCTGCACCGAGGGATAGCGCCAGATCAGGGTTTTCGAGTACCGAGCAAACCAATATGGGAATAGTTCGGGTTCGCGGGTGCGACTTCAGGTTTTGAAGCATTTTCCAGCCGTCGGTATGTGGCAGCAAGATATCGAGGACGATCCATGACGGTTCCAAACTCTGGGCTAGCTGAAACCCTTCTTCTGCTTCCCAAGCTGAAACAATCTCGTAAGGCATACCCGTAATGTAGCGCTCCAGAAGCGCCACTGCATCTGGATTGTCGTCAATCACGAGGATCATCTGGCGCTGGTGTTGTAACTGAAATCGCACCAAATAACTCGCATCATCTGCTTGCGTTATTGTGAGCGTCCCTTTCAGAGTTGCCAGAAACTCGGCTATTGTCGGGGCATTAGCCAACGTTTCCTGTAATACTGAAATGTCTGTACCGGGATCTGAAATCACAAAATCGATAGCCGGATTATGATCTACGGTTGAGGTACTCAGGGCGATGTCACTACCTGCCTCTACATGAGTGATGATCTGGGAAAGCATCCAGATTATCGTCTGTCGTAAAACGGCTTGGTGGGCGGTAAAGTCGCCAAGTGCTTGCAGGGCGCTCAGGCGGATTGTTACTTCGTGCTGGTCTGCCAAGTTGATATTTGCCGCGATAGCGCCTGAAAGCAGGGTCGCACCATCAGTGGTCGTGTAAGGTGATTGGCGTGACATGCGCTGTATCTCGCTTTTCACCGAGATTGTGTTGTCCTGAGGTGGGCTGGTTTTTAAGCGATCCCACAACAATTGGCTAACGGCCTGAATGGCACGATTCTGTTCCCGATAAAATTGACGCTCACTCAGGGCTAACTGCTGCAAAACTTCTTCTACCGGTAATCCTTCAACATAGCGCATCAACAACAAGGTGTAGATACGATCTTGCCGTGAGGGTATGCCGGCAATCTCCCGCGCTTTTAACTGTTCAACCGCCTCAATGAGAACACGCCGAAACGCTTGGACACGCTGCAAACCCGTTAGGTCGGGCGCAATTTGGGCAGCCAGCGGGTTGGTTTGCAACTCTGTAAAATCGTAAAGATGTGCCAAGCAGTCTTGAACCTGCCGCTCAAAATTTTCGGGGGGGAGATCTACCGTCATCACGAACCGCTCCATGGCACTAAGTTGGCAGCAAAATGGCAGACTATTTTTGGTAAGCTCCAGATCAAAATACTTAAGAAAGAGATTATAAGAGGATGGCAATCACTACACAACTTATGGCACGCGGCAATGCGCTGTTCTCGCTGGCTCAAAGACGTGGGGTGCGTGATACGATTTCCGGCTACATGTTTTTGTTACCCTTTTTCGTGTTGTACTGCCTCCTGAAGTTATGGCCCATCGTCAATGGCTTCTGGATTTCGCTGCATCGCTGGGAAACGATTGGCACGAATGTTTCGTTCATCGGTCTGGGCAATTACCAGCGTATCCTGCAAGACCGGTTATTTTGGGAAGCGGTTCAACACACACTCTACTTCACGGCTCTTTCGACACCAACCCTGATTATTGGCGGATTATGCCTCGCGTTGATTCTGAACCGGCCATTGTTTAGCGGTGGCGTGTTCCGGACTCTGTATTATCTCCCCAACGTGCTCTCGACTGCGGTCGTCGGTCTTATCTTCCTTGCGGTTCTGGGATCAAGCGATTCAGGGCTGGTTAACGCTTTCCTAGGCAAGCTAGGGATTAGCCCGATTTCTTTCATGCTCGATTCCGGGTGGGCAATGCCCTCGGTTGCTTTTGCTACCTTGTGGTGGACAGTTGGCTTCAACATGCTCATTTTGTTGGCAGGCCTGCAAAGCGTCCCGGATGAGATTAATGACGCCGCCAAAGTGGATGGCGCAAACGACTGGCAGCGCTTTTGGCGCATCACGCTGCCCCTGCTCCGCCGACCACTGATGCTCGTAACGATACTTCAGGTCATCAGTTCATTCCAAGTTTTCGGCCAGATTGATGTCATGACGAAAGGCGGCCCCGGCGGTCAGACACGCAGCATTGTGTATTACATCTTTGAGCGCTCGTTCAAAGAATACCAGCTTGGGTATGGGTCTGCGATAGCGTTCCTCTTATTCGTCGTGCTATTTGTGTTGTCGATTTCACAACTGCGGTTGTTCTCACGAGAGGAAGATGTCATATGAGGACGATACGCCTTTCAATACAGGCGATTTCGCTGCCAACTACTGCCTGGCTAACGAAGAAACCGGTGAATTGGCGGCAAATTATCTTGGTCTTGCTTTTCTGGGGATTCACTTTTCTGTGGATGCTTCCAGCAATCTGGTCATTGGTGACCTCATTTCGATATGAGACTGACATTCAGCGCAATCTGATTAGCCTCGTTCCATTTCCTATTACGACAGAACACTACCAACGAATCTTAGGTGATGGATTAGTTGCTCGTTGGTTCCTGAATAGTTTGGTGGTTGCCTCGACACGAACGATTATTCAGCTAACGTTATGTTCGCTGGCAGCCTTTGCCTTTACACGAATCCCATTCAAAGGTAAGCGTGTTGTATATGTTCTCGTGCTAATCGGCATCATGGTGCCGTTCGAAGCGATCCTTATCCCAATCTATCTATTTTTCGCTGATTTACGGATGCACAACACCTATACGGCGTTGATCGCACCCGAAGTTGCCTCACCACTGGCGCTGTTCCTATTAACTCAATTCTTCCAAGAGATTCCCACCGAGCTTGATGAGGCAGCTTATCTAGATGGTGCGAGTCGCTTGACGGTATATCTGCGGGTGATTCTGCCGCTGGCAACCCCCGTATTAACTACCCTAGCGATCTTCACATTTTTAGGGACGTGGAATGAATATTTGTGGCCGCTCATTTCCGCAACTGATCGGCAGGCACTGACCGTGACGATTGGATTGAGGAAACTGGCTGAAACGTTTGGGCACCAGACGCGGGATCTCGGACTAAAAATGGCAGGGGCGTGGGTTGGGGGGATTCCGGTACTCATTTTCTACTTCATTTTCCAGCGCCGCATTGTGTCAGGCATCAAACTGACTAGCGGTTTCCGTTAGTGACAAAAGGAGAAAGGAGCAACGATATAAATGCCGGATACTCGATATTTTTAGCACACATATATAACCGTGGTTGTTAAGTATAAATAGCTCATTTAGAGAGGATTGAAAATGAAAATCCGAAAGTCCTTTACCAGTTTTCTAGCCCTTGTGGCGTTGGCGATCATGCTCACTGCTTCGCCAATCGCTGCACAGGATGAACCCACAACTCTACAGCTTTGGCGGTTCTTCAACGAATGCGCCAGCAACTTCGAGGGTGTGACCCAACTGGGTGATACGAATGATGTTTGCGCGGTGCAACAAGTGCTTGCGAACCAGTGGAATGCCGAACATCCTGAGTTGCAAGTCGAAACCACATCACTGGTATGGCCGGGCATCGTTGAACTCAACGCAGCACTCGCAGGGGGTACACCTCCAGACATTATGTCAATGCATGCGTTCCGGATTCCTGCCTATGCTTCAAGAGGTACCCTTACGCCGCTGACATCGTATCTCGAAGAAGCGGGGGTTGATGTTGACGACCTGCTGCCGAATGTGCGCGATGCGGTTACATGGAACGGCGAAATATATGCGATACCATTTGACGTTCATGGCATACTGTGGCATATCAACCTCGACCTGTGGGGACAGGCCGGGCTTCTCGACGACGCTGGAAACCCCATGATTCCGGTGGGACTGGAGGCGTTCGAGGCCGCCTGCCAGCAGGTTCTGGACACCACTGGCTCAGCTATATTCGGCGGTGGTGAAGATGATATCGTCGGCACAGAAGTGATTTGGTTTTCGATTTATTCACAGATGGGCGGCAGCATCGCTGATGAAAATGGCGTGCCCAGCGTAAACACGCCGCTGGCTATTGAGGCACTGGAACTTCAAATCAGACTCCGTGAGATGGGTTGTTTCTCATCAGGCGAGTTGGGAAAGACCTACGAAGGGTTTAACCAAGGAGCTGTTGCCGGGGTCAATGCCGGAACGTGGATGGTCAACGAATTCGATGCCCAAGTAAAGGATGAAGACGCGGGACTGAAAGACCTGTACGTCGCGCCTTATCCGCAGATTGGCAACACACCTGCTGTTTGGGGTGGATCGCACACATGGGTAGTCCCATTGGGGCCGAACGCTGATCCTGAGCGCGTAAGGGCTGCTGTCCAGTACATCAAATTCTTCTATGATAACCAGATTGCATGGACACGGACGGGGCATGCTACAGTACGCCAATCTGTCCAGAACAGTCCTGAATACCAAGCGCTGCCACACCGTGATGAATACGCTGCGTTTGCAAATCAGGTTGTTTACTTCCCGAAGACGGGTTGGGTTACTGCCATTGACCAGATCATGCACGAGGAAACTCAAGCCGCAATACTGGGCGAGAAAACGCCTGAGCAAGCCTTGAATGATGCCCAGAGCCGGCTGATAGATATTGCTTCGTTCCAGTAGGTGGAAAGCAGCAGCATCTTAGTCTAGCGAGATTAGTAGACTGACAAACAAAGTGGGCCTAGTAATTTGCGGCAAACCACAAATCTAGGTCTACTTTGTTCTTTGGAGAAAGCAATTCAACTTGAAGGTATGCAATTGTAATTGCCTATTGGGGTACTTTTTAACCGATATAGATCTGAATTGTATTTGTTAGGAAAAACATTATGTCAGCGATTCTAGAAAGCTACCAGATCACGCGCTTCCGATTACCACTCCGACGGATCATCGGGGATTCGCAGGTGCGTTTTGACAAAATACTTATCGCTGCATTGGAACTGCGAACCCAGAGCGGTCAGATTGGCTTAGGGTTCGTAAATGCATTTTCTCTGCCTTCACAGAAGGAACTGGAGCGTACTTTCGAGGCAGAAGATTGGCCTTCGTTGCAAGGCGAGTCGATATATCCACTGCTCAACCGGCTGACCCGTCCGCGTGGTGGTAACAACCGATCACATCTGTTCGGAGAGGCACTCAATCAGGCATTGTGGGATTTGCACGGAAAGGAAGTTGGTTTGCCTCTCTACCGGCTGCTGGGTGGCACAAAGAATCGGGTACGAGCCTACGCCAGCGGCCTCGAATATCATCTGACAAGTACGCAAGTCCATGATTTTTACAGCAATGCTGTTAAGCAGGGCTTCTCGGCTTTCAAAGTCAAAGTTGGGCATCCTGATCTGGCATGGGATATAGCTCGCCTGCGAGATGTCTTATCGGTGGTCGGATCAGAGGCTACTTTGATGGTGGATGCGAATGAAGCCTGGTCACCCAAAATGGCAATCCGCGCGCTTCACGCCTACCGGGATGCGGGTATCAACATTTACTGGGTTGAAGATCCCTGCCTGCGCGACGACTACGAGGGATTGGCACGGGTATGCACCGAGGTACCTTTCGCGTTTGTTAATACGGGTGAGTATCTTGACTTACGGGGTAAGCGCCAGTTACTAGAACAGCGCGCTGTGGAAATCCTCAACGTTCATGGTCGTCTGAGTCATGTTATGCACGCAGCGTGGTTGGCTTCCGAATATGGCATACCTGTTTCACTGGGCAATACGACTTGTGAGATTGGCGTCCATCTGGCAGCGGCATTACCAGAAGTCGGATGGCTTGAAAATTCGATGATCGGTTGGGATGCATTAGTTGCAGAGCCGATCAAGTTTGAGGATGGATATGCTATTGCACCTGACCGTCCCGGTCACGGTCTGACACTTTCGGAGGCAGCTCGCGCTGAATTTGCCTC